>CAJLTE010000008.1 GCA_905209435.1 uncultured Blautia sp.
TACCAAGTTTCTTGGTAAGAAGACAGACGAATTTCATCATGATCATCGGTCCGATTGCTACACAGACATCATAATGTTTGCCTTCGTTTGTTACCAGATCTTCAAGAGTCTTGGTAACCATACCGGAACGTCCGTAAGAACCATCATCTGTTGTAACATATAAATTGGAAACAGCACCAAGTTCTTTCTCAAGGATCACCATATCCTTTGTCTTGGAACCAAGGATTACGTCTGCTGTGATTCCATGCTCGTGCAGCCATTTAACCTGTGGGTAAACAGGTGCTGTACCAACACCACCGGCAACGAATACCAGTTTCTTCTTCTTTAATTCTTCGATATCTTCGTGAACGAATTCGGATGGACATCCAAGAGGTCCTACGAAGTCGCGGAAAGAATCTCCGGCTTTTAATTCGGACATCTTGATAGTAGATGCACCGATCTCCTGGAATACAATTGTAATTGTTCCCTCTTCACGGTCATAATCACAGATAGTAAGCGGGATTCTCTCGCCTTTCTCGTCCATCTTTACAATAATAAATTGTCCTGGCTGACAATGGCTTGCAACACGCGGTGCGTGTACAACCATAAGATGGATCTTAGCTGCCAGTGTCTCAGCTTTTAAAATCTTATACATGGTTTTCCTCCTCGCAAATAATAACCTCTAATAATAATACGCCAAAAACTGACATATGGCAAGGGTTGATTTCAAACATGTACAAGAAAATACAATAACACTTTTAGTGCCGGGCTTTTTTTTCTATCAGTTCATACAGTTTTGCCAGTGCTTCCTTAATTCCTCCAACTTCATCGATCAATCCTTCTTTTACCGCATCTTTTCCCTCAAGCATGGTTCCTACATCCTTCACCAGCTGCGTTGTATCCAGCATCAGCTCTTCCAGGCGCTGTTGGGACGCTTTGGAATGTTCTGAAATAAATGTAGTGATACGATCCTGGATTTTTTCCATATTCCGATAAGTCTGGGCAACTCCAATAAACATTCCGCTGGAGCGTACCGGATGGATCACCATTGTCGCACTTGGCACTACAAAAGAATAATCCGCAGAAACAGCCATAGGAACACCGATAGAATGCCCGCCTCCCAGAACCAGTGACACCGTAGGGATGCTCAGAGATGCAATCATCTCTGCAATAGCAAGACCTGCTTCCACATCTCCCCCTACTGTATTTAACAGGATCAGCAGCCCCTCTATTTCTTCATCATCCTCAATGATAGCAAGTTTCGGCAGTACATGTTCATATTTGGTCGTTTTAGAATGAGAAGGAGCAGATTCATGTCCTTCTACTTCTCCAATGATCGTCAGCAATTCCACTTTGTGTTTTCTGGAGTTACTGTCTAATACTACCTGTCCCATTTCTTTAATCTGTTCATTCTGGGTATCTTCCTTTTTCAGCTTCTGCTCTTTATTTTCGTTTTCCTCTCCATTCGCTGCTGTATCTTCATCTGCTAAATTTTCCACTGTTTTTTCATGCCGTTTATTCTGGTATCTGCACATTTCTGCATACTGATCCAGAACCCCCATTTCCTGATTTTCTGTTTCTGATCTTTTTTCGCTCTTTATAATGTCATGCATAAAAATACCTCCAAGATTTTGCTCCTGGAGGTATTATGTATCATTTTTTTTTAATTATTCATAACTGTTCCGTACTTTCACAGTTACCATTATTTTTCTTCCATACACGCTTTTAGATTTTTCCTTATCTTTTTTATTCCGCACTGTCTTTTGTAACCAGTTTTACTTCTACAGGAATAGACTTCTCAACAGTCTCTCCGTCTGCCAGAGTAATAGCTGTATCTACCGCAGTTTTACCCATCTGATCTGGCTGCTGTGCCACTGTTGCAAGCATTTTACCTGCTTTTACAGCTGCAACTGCATCATCTGTAGCATCAAATCCAACAACTTTGATATCTTTTCCGGTTGCCGCAATTGCCTCTAATGCGCCAAGTGCCATTTCGTCATTGTGCGCAAAGACACCCTTGATAGAACCATCAGCCTGAAGCAGGTTTTCCATAACAGTCATTCCTGTTGCACGATTAAAGTCTGCTGTCTGGCTTCCTGTTACTTCCAGTTTTTCATCAGCCACTTCATGGAAGCCGGCACCTCTGTCGATAGTTGCAGACGCTCCGGTTGTTCCCTGAAGTTCTGCTACAGGTGCTCCTTCTCCAATTGTTTCTACAAGATATTCTGTTGCCATTCTGGCACCTGCCACGTTGTCGGATGCGATCTGACAGTCTACGTCAACACCGTTTACAACACGGTCTACGGAAATAACTTTGATTCCCTTTGAAATTGCATCTTTCACTGCCGGAGCTACTGCGTCAGAGTCTACCGGGTTTACGATCAGAACAGATACATTTCTGGAGATCAGGTCTTCTACGTCATTGGTCTGTTTTGCAGCGTCATCACCGGCATCAACAGTGATCAATTCCTCGCCTTTTTCCTCTGCTTCTGCCTCTGCACCCTCTGCAAGGCTTACAAAGAACGGATTATTCAGCGTAGATACAGATAATCCGATTGCTCCGTTTCCTACTACTCCATTCTCACCGGTTTCAGCAGTTCCCTCACCGTCAATAGTGATGATCTGGCATCCTGCTGTGGAAGATAACATCGCACATGCAGCTGTCAGAGCCACAATCTTCTTTATTTTCATTTCGAAATCCCTCCTGTATATTCAAATCTCTTATATTTAGTTTCTCAGACTGCCGCCAAATATCCCCCGGCAGTCCGGGTATGTAATCATTCATCATCCGGAAATACTCCATATGATCAACTGACAAATTACATTCCTGCCAGTAATCATAATTGTGTCCACCAAATATTTACGCTATGCCTCAATTAACGGTTTCTGTCAGAAAGTACAGCGATCAGAATAACAATACCTTTTACCACATCCTGATAGTAAGAAGAAATACCAAGGATGTTCATACCATTATTTAAAACTGCGATGATCAGAACACCGATCAGAGTTCCCTGGATCTTACCGCGTCCACCACTCATACTTGTTCCGCCAAGTGCTGTTGCTGCGATGGCATCCATCTCATATCCGTCACCCAGAGTCGGCTGAGCAGAATTCAGTCTGGAGAGAAGGATCAGACCGGAAAGAGCAGACATGAAACCGGAAATTCCATAAACGATAATTTTTGTTTTATCAATATCAACGCCTGCAAGACGTGCACATTTACTGTTACTTCCTGTTGCATAGATACGTCTTCCGAATGTTGTTTTGTTCAGCATAAAGTAGAAAGCGATAAATGCAAGTACAAAAAGGATTACAGGGATTGGAATACGGAAGATGTTTCCCTTTCCTACCAGCTTCAGTGCAAAGCTGTCACCAAGGTTAGAAATTGGTTTTCCATCCATAAAGATCATAGTTAATCCGCGGTAAACAGTCATTGTTACAAGAGTTGCGATGAATGCCTGTAAACGACCTTTTGTAACAAGAATACCACTGACAAGGCCAAGACCTGTACCAATTACCAGGGCAAGGATCATTGCAGGTACAACCGGAAATCCGCTTGCGATCATTCCCGCGCAGAGTGCAGTGGACAGACCCAGGATAGAACCAACAGACAGATCGATTGCATCTGTCAGGATTACGCATGTCATACCAAATGCGATAAATCCGTTAATAGAAGACTGTCTTAACAGTGATAAAAAGTTACTCCATGTGCGGAATTCCGGACTTGCAATACCGATCCCCACAACAAGAACGACCAGTGCGATAAATGCACCATATTCCTGAATATATTCAGATACGCTTTTTTTCTTAGTTTCCATTAAATTGTACCTCCCGTAGCCAATGTCATTACTCTTTCCTGATTTGCTTCCTCATAGGAAATGATTCCTCTTACTTCACCCTCACGGACAACCATAATGTTGTCGCTCATTCCAAGTACCTCCGGCAGTTCTGAAGATACCATAATAATGGCAACTCCCTGCGCAGCCAGTTTATTGATAATATTGTAAATCTCTTTCTTTGCTCCGATATCCACACCTCTGGTAGGCTCATCCAGGATCAGGATTTTCGGATTTGTAAGAATCCATTTTGCAAGAACAACTTTCTGCTGGTTACCACCACTTAAGTTGTTGCATTCATGGAACGGTCCGAAACACTTGATATGCAGATCTTTGATTGCCTCTGCTACCATATCTTTCTCTGCCTCTTTTGAAATCACGGAAGACTTGGAAATACGTCCCAGGTTACAGAGAGAAATATTCTCCCGGATACTCTTATCAAGCATCAGTCCTTCTGTTTTTCTGTCCTCTGTGATAAATCCGATTCCATGCTCCATTGCCTGGCGCGGATTGGAAATCTTTACTTCTTTTCCGTCAATCTCAATCGTACCACTCTCATAAGAAAGATTGCCAAAGATTGCCTGCATGATCTCCGTTCTTCCTGCACCCATCAGGCCGGAAACTCCAAGCACCTCACCTGCACGTACAGAAAAGCTTACATCATGGAAAGTTCCTTTTCTGGTCAGCCCTTTTACTTTCAGAACTTCTTTGCCGATTTTTACATCTCTGGATGGATAGCGCTCGCCGATCTCACGTCCGATCATCATTTTGACAATCTCGTTCATATTCGTTTCCGGAATATTCTTGACTCCGATATAAGAACCGTCACGCAAAACTGTAATTCTATCACACAGTTCAAAAATCTCCTCCATGCGGTGTGAAATGTAAACCATAGACACACCCTTCTTTCTCAGAGATTCAATTACCTTAAACAGAGCTACTGTTTCACTCTGTGTCAGAGCTGCTGTCGGCTCATCCATGATAATAACCTTCGCATCTGCCATCAGCGCCTTGCAGATTTCCACCATCTGCTGCTGGCCTACAGAAAGTTCAGACATCACTGTCTTAGGAGAAATATTTACCCCCAGAGTATTCAGTGCTTCCTGCGCCTTCTTCTGCATTGCTTTCTTGTCACAGATTCCGAATTTTCCATGGATTTCTTTTCCCATGAACAGGTTCTCCTCTACTGTCAGATCAAACATAACGTTTAACTCCTGATAGATAAATACGATACCTGCTTTCTCTGCTTCCTGCGGATTCTTATAATTTACTTCTTTTCCGTCAACAAGCACAGTTCCTGCATCTTTGGTGTAAACACCGGTAAGAATTTTCATCAGAGTAGATTTACCGGCACCGTTTTCCCCCATCAGTGCATGAACCTCGCCGCTCTCCAGTGTGAAGCCAGCCTGCTTCAGAACCTGGTTGGAACCGAATGATTTATCGATTCCCCGCATCTCAATTCGCATTATTTTTGCCCCCTTTTACTTTTATCCGAAAATACAGCCTGACTGTAGAATGATATTCGCATAAGGAGTTGTCTCTCCGCTGCGGATCACCGCTTTACAGTTCTCTGTTTTCTTTTTTAATTCTGTATGTGATACAAATTCAACTTCTGCTTTCTGTCCTGTTTCCTGCTCAATTTCTTTAAACAACTGCTCGATCTGCGCAAGCATTTCCGGATTCCGTTCACGAATTTCCTTTGCGAGTACAATTTTTTCAATCTTCATGTCTTTTGAAACCGGTTTCAAAACGTCCATAAAAGATGGTTTTCCAAATTCAAGTGCAAGGTCAATTCTCTCTGTTGTGTCCGGTACCGGCAGACCGCAGTCACCGATAGCAAGAGTATCGGTATGTCCCATATAGGCCAATACTCTTGCAATATCACTGTTTAAAATTCCAAGTCGTTTCATCTTATTTATTTAACTCCTTTTCAACTTCTTCTCGTGTCGGCATTCCTGTCTGTGCTCCAAACTTCTCTGTGGAAAGGCTTGCAGCTGTGTTTGCAAAACGAAGTGCACTTTCCAGATCAGCATTCTCTGCAAGCATGGTACAAAATGCGCCGTTTAATGTATCACCGGCTCCTGTTGTATCTGCAACTTTTGCAGGACGAACTGGTACATGAACAATTGTTCCGTCTTTTTTCGCTGCCGCTACACCATCAGATCCAAGTGTGATCACAAGTTTCTCAGGATATGTTTTCAATAATTCTTCTGTATTTGTATCTGCTCCAAACAAAATCTTAGCCTCATGTTCGTTTGGTGTCAGCCATGTGATCTTTTCCAGAACTTCTTTCTTTACTTCTCTTGCAGGAGCAGGATTTAATACTACTTTGATTCCATTCTCATGGCAGATATTTACTACATATTCTACTGTTTCCGCCGGAATCTCATGCTGCATAACCACATAATCGGATTTCAGCAGATCCTCTTTAATATTGTCAATGTATTCGCAGTCAACTTTTCCGTTGGCACCAGCAACTACAATAATTGTATTGTCATTCTCACCTACTGTAATGATAGCCAGTCCTGTAGGTACGCCTGCAAGCTTTCTGATGTTTCCTGTCTTAACCCCGTTCTTTGCAAGATTATCGATCAACGCCTGTCCGTTACTGTCATCTCCTACACATCCGAACATCTCTACATCTGCACCAAGTCTTGCCATGGCAACTGCCTGGTTTGCACCTTTTCCGCCAGGGATGTAGCTTAAAGTATCGCCCTGAAGTGTTTCACCCTTCAGCGGGATTCTTTCTGCAGTTACTGTCTGGTCCATGTTGATGCTTCCTACTACTGAGATTTTCATGTTCTCTTCCTCCTTGTATTTATTACCATATAATTGTTATTTTTCTATAAATAATTTATTCCCATCAAGCAAGTCCTATATAATCACGAAAACAATACACAATGGATTGGAATTCGTCTCACCAGGACAACACCTGTTTCTTCTGATACATTTCGAATATCCGCTTGACTCGCATGCCCTATTTCATAATCGTCGTTTCTCTTTTTATTAAAGTTACCGAGAATTTATTTACCCTTGTCACTTCGGTTCCAGTTGCATAATTGATAATACACTGTACTGCCGTTTTTCCCATATCTTCGATCGGCTGTCGGATTGTAGTCAGCTCCGGTGTCATCAGATGTGCCAGTGCCACATTATCAAATCCTATGATCTGCACATCCTCCGGAATCTGATATCCATGACGCCTCAGGACTTTGAATACAGAAATCGCTACCATATCATTACAGGAAATAATTCCGTCAACTGCCGGATATTTCTGAAGAATCTCCTCAGCTACCTGCTGTCCCTGCTCGAAACTGTATTCACATTCCAGGTTCTGGACTTCCCGTCCGTACTGTTTACAGGTATCTACATATCCTCGATATCTGTCTCTGGCACTGGAATACTTCTGTGGTCCGGAGATATTTACGATATTTCTGCAGCCACACTGAATCAGATGTCTGGCAGCCAGCTTTCCACCTTCATAATGATCAGCTTCCACGAAAGCCAGTTCTCCATCTGCATGAATACGTCTGTCCACGACCACCACTGGAATGCCGCAGTCTTTAACTTCCGCGTCGATTTCCTCGTTATTAGTCATAAGGATAATCCCGTCTGCATTCATTCTGGAAAGCATTCGGATACTCTCTTTTTCTTTCTCAGGTTTATTTTCAGAATAACACAACGTCATCCTATATCCCCGGGCATATGCCTCGCCTTCAATTGATCTGGCCATTTCCGTAAAGAATGGATTCTCAATATCCGGTGCAATTACACCAATGATCCTTGATGATTTTTTAAACAGGGAACGGGCAACTTCATTGGGCTTGAAACCCGTTTCAGAGATAGCATTTAAAACCCTCTGCATTTTTTCTTCATCTACTTTTGCTGTTCCATTCATTACCCTGGATACTGTAGAAGGAGAAACTCCTGCCAGTTTTGCTACATCTCGAATACTTGTCATTCCCGGTCGCCTCCTGTTGTTGTGTATTTTTTCTTTTGAAACCCGTTTCAAGATGGTTTCATTATATCATTTCCACAATCAATGTCAATGTGGTTTTCAGTTAAAAATGCTTTTCAGCGTTTATTACAGATTTAAGATGTACAATTTGTGCAATATATCCGATAAATCTTCATTCTCTATAACAAAAAATGACCTTTTTCATACGCTGGCCATCTTAGCCATACATACGAAAAAGATCATTCTCTCATTCATCAATGTTATTTAATCATTCGTTCCAGTTTGTCCACACATCTGTCACGTCGTCGTCCTCATCTAACAGATCCAGTGTTCTCTGAAGATCTTTAAGTGCCTGCTCATCTGTAAGATCTACATATGTCTGAGGAATCATGGCAACCTGAGCTTCAGCGATCGGAGCTCCTGCTTTCTCAATTTCCTCGCGAACTGCGCTGAAATCATCCGGTGCTGTAAGTACTTCATAGCTGTCTTCTTCTTCATTGAAGTCCTCTGCGCCTGCATCCAGAGCCAGCATCATCAGTTCATCAGCATCCATTTCACATTCTTCTTTATCAATAATGATCTGGCCTTTCTGATCAAACATATAGGATACACATCCCTGAGTACCAATGCTGCCGTTACCTTTTGTAAATGCATTACGTACATTACCTGCTGTACGGTTCTTATTGTCTGTCAGAGTCTCAACGATGATAGCTACGCCGTTCGGACCATATCCTTCGTATACAGCTTTTTCATAGTTATCTGCAGAATCAGCACCAGCTGCCTTCTTAATACCACGTTCGATAGTATCATTCGGCATATTGTTTGCTTTTGCTTTTGCAATTACATCACGAAGCTTGCTGTTATTGTTCGGATCCGGACCGCCAGCTTTAACAGCCATAACCAGCTCACGTCCGATTACTGTAAAGATTTTACCTTTCTTTGCATCGTTTTTCTCTTTCTTATGCTTAATGTTCGCAAATTTTGAATGTCCTGACATCTTTCTTTTCTCCTTTTGTTAAAATATTTTGTAACATTATTTATCCCGCTCTACCTTCACCTTGCCAATGGTTTTATTTCCAATGGAAAGAATCGTAAAGCAGTAACCAATCGCTTTTATGGTAGTATCAATATCCTTGTCTGTAGGAATATGTCCCAGAATATTGGTAAGATAACCATTCAGAGTCTCAAACTCTGTATCACCGAAATCTGCATCCAGCTCTTCTTCCACATCCTCAAGATATGCAAGTCCGTCAATAATCAGACTATTATCCTTCTGTGCACGGATAGTAATCTCATCTTCATCATATTCATCCAGAATATCCCCGACAATTTCCTCTAGAATATCCTCCATGGTAACGATTCCTGCAGTCTGTCCATATTCATCCACAACAATCGCCATATGAATTTTCTTAGCCTGCATAGTATGAAAAAGATCTCCGATTCCTCTTGTCTCCGGAATCAGTGAAGCCTGTCGGATAATTCCCGGCAATTCTTTTAATGGCTTAAATTTCGCCCACGGATTCTGGGTCATAAATTTCAATGCATCTTTATAATGAACGATTCCTTTGATATTGTCAATATTCTCCTCATATACCGGATACCGGGAATTTCCCTCTTCCAGCATGGTATCGATCATGTTCTTGAGAAGAATCTCTTCATCAAAAGCTACTACGTTCTTTCTGTGAGTCATAATATCATGAGCCTCTGTATCATTAAAGGACATGATATTCTGGATCATCTCTGCCTCGTTCTCCTCAATGACACCCTGTTCATGAGCTTCATCCACAATCGAAATGATCTCCTCTTCTGTGACTGCCGATTCTGTACGGTCTATCTCCACACCAAACGGTACTGCTGTCAGTCTGGCAATCCAGGTGATAAACACAGTAAAAGGTTTCAGCAGATTTACCCAGAAATATACCAGATTCAGATATCTGTACGCATAAGTTTCCGGATGATACGTACCCACTCTTCTGAAAGCCAGGATGCCAACCGCTGCAAGCAGAATCACACATACCGCCATCACCAGTATCAGCGCAGGCAGATGTTTTATGTATGGATGAAATGCATCCACTGCCCATGGAACCAGAAATGTACCAAAACAAATTCCGCATGCCATAACGATCAGAGGAATCGCATTGACAAATTGTGCCGGCTTATCAATCAGTGCCATCAGCATCTGTGCTTTCTTATCACCTTCATCAGCCTTCTTCTGTGTATCATTCTCACTTATGTTTCTCAGTGCTGCGGCAAATCCATAAAAAATCCCATTCAGCCACAGCAGTAATAGTAAGATAAACACGCCCCAGAGGGGCATACTACTGCCATCTTCCATTGTATTAATCAGTCTCCTCCGTATTGAATACGCGTAGTTACTGGTAAAATATATCACTTTCTTCATTGCTCGTCAAGATACCGACCAACAACCTACATCTATAAAGCACAATTTGGTTACTGTATACACCAATCATATACTTGCAGCAATTTCCAGATAAAGCAGCTTAAAACGTAAGCTCCAGACTGATTTCAAGTGCATGATTAACTTTATCCAGCATTGCTTCATCCAGATGGCATACTTTATCTTTCAGCCGCCTCTTATCTATGGTACGAAGCTGTTCCAGCAGAATCACAGAATCTTTCTCGATTCCATAGATTCCCGCATCGATTTCAATATGTGTCGGAAGCTTGGCTTTATTCATTTTTGATGTAATAGCAGCACAGATCACCGTAGGACTGTGCCGGTTGCCTACATTGTTCTGAATAATCAGAACCGGCCGGATCCCGCCCTGCTCACTCCCCACCACAGGTCGAAGATCCGCATAAAATATATCCCCTCTTTTAATTACCACACAATTCACACTCCGATTCTTTCTGGTTTCATCAAAGAAACCTTGTTTTAGAATAAAGTATTTCCATCTTTTTCTTGTGTATACATGCGTGGTATATAAAAACAATTACTGTTTTTTCATTAAATTATGCTTCTATCTCTTTTCCGTTTTTAATATAGACTCTCGGTACACGCGGACTGATATCACAGGCAAATTCATAGGAAAATCTGCCGCAGAGATCTCCGATTTCTTCGATGCTGATAAATTCATCGCCGTCTCTTCCGAGAAGAGTTACTTCATCACCTTTTTTTACATCACCGATTTCAGTTACATCAACCATAAACTGATCCATACAGACTCTGCCAAGAATCGGAGCCTTTTTCCCATGGATCAGAACCCATCCTTTATTGGAAAGTTGTCTGGAATAGCCATCTGCATATCCTACAGGTATGGTAGCCACACGAAGATTTCTGTCTGCCACATACGTACCGCCATAACTGATCGCAGCCCCTTCCGGTACATCCTTCACATAAGTAACATGACTCTTAAGTTCCATCACAGGTGTAAGTTTTACAATGTCCCTCTCCACTTCACAAGACGGATAGATTCCATAAATCGTGATACCTGCGCGAACAATACTTAAATTAGCCTCCGGTACACGGATAATACCTGCACTGTTCGAACAGTGATGCAATGGAATTTTCACCCCTGCTTTCTCTACCAGCTCTGAAAATCTCTGATAACGTTCAAGCTGTACCATTGCCGGGCTTCTGTCATATTCATCTGCCCTTGAAAAATGAGTAAACATTCCCTCAATCTCAAGATTCGGCAGTTTTGAAATTTTTTTGATTTCATTCACACTCTCCGGTATATCTGCATAACCGATTCTGGTCATACCTGTATCCAGCGCAATATGAATATGTACTGTCTTATTCTGCAGAACAGCCTCCCTTGAAAGTTTCTCTGCTTCCTCATATTCGCACACTGCCAGACGAATATCATCTCTGACAAGTTCCGGATAATACTCCTCGAAGACAATTCCAAGAATCAAAATTGGCTTTGTAACTCCGTTCTGACGCAGATGAACAGCTTCTTCTGCTGTTGCAGCCGCAAATCCCCAGATATAATCATACTTCTCAATCAGATGTGCGATTGGAACTGCACCATGGCCGTAGGCATCTGCCTTGACCACAGCGATCATTTTCGTGTCCTCTGCAATATTTTTTCTCATTTCCCGGAAATTCTGCTCTACAGCATCCAGGGAAATCACTGCTTTTACTCTGCTATTTTTATTCATAATAATTTTCCTCTGTCAATTACTTATAACTATTCAATAAACAGTTTACATGAATATAATACCACGAACTCTGTGAATAGCTACCCTTTTATTTTAGTATTTCCGGCAAAAAGCGAATAATATCTCCTGCTGTCATGCCTCTCTGTCCGATCATCTGTGCAGCGAGATCACCGGCTGCACCATGGATATAGACTCCAAGTGCAGACAAAACAACCGGTGCAGGTTTCTTCTCCTGTGCCAGATACATACACAATATTCCTGCAAGCACCCCACTTAATACATCGCCGCTTCCGGCAGTAGCCATACCTGCATTCCCGGAAAGATTCAGATACATTTCCCCGGATGCATCTGCCACCACAGTACATGCATCTTTCAGAACACAGACCACATTTGTCTCCTTTGCATAATCAGACGCAATCTGAGCCAGGCAATCCTGAATATCTCCGATGCTCTTTCCACACAGACGGCTCATTTCACCAATATGAGGAGTAACGATCACATTTTCACCCAGAAATTTTTTCCAGTCCTCATGGACTGCCAGAAGATTCAATCCGTCTGCATCCAATACCACCGGTTTCCCGCATGCTGCCGCCCGTGACAAAAACCACTGCTCACGCTCCCTGCTCTTTGCTCCTGTTCCAAGTCCCGGTCCGATCACAAGTACATCGCACCAGTCAAGCATAGCCTGGTTCTTGCTTTCATCAAACTCACAGGAAATCATTGCCTCAGGAAGCAGTGTCTGAAGCGGAATACGATTGGCCTCCACAGTCTGAATTTTCACCATTCCCGCAGAACATTTCAATGCTGCTGCCGCGCTTAAATATGCAGCACCGCACATTCCCTCACATCCGGCAACCAGAAGAACTTTTCCAAAAGTCCCCTTGTTTCCATACGGAACTCTCTCCGGAAGTGTTTCCAGATCTTTCGATTCAAGATAATGCATTCGGACCGGCTTATCTGGTATGGAATAAATACCAATATCTGCTACAACGATTTCTCCACCGTACATACGACCCGGATAAAAACAAAGGCCTCTTTTTCGAAAAGCAAAGGTAACTGTAAGATCCGCCCGAAAAGCGATACCTTTCTCAAATCCTGTATCTGCATCGATTCCTGACGGAATATCGACAGCAACTTTATAAGCAGATGCCTGATTAAGTTCACTGATAATTTCTCCATACTTTCCCTCAACCGGTCTGCTGAGCCCAACCCCGAAAATGGCATCTACTATAGTAGTATATTCATTCAGTTTCAGGTTATTCGCCCGTGGCACCTGATAATACTGCGCTGTTTTAAACTGACATGCTGTTTCCGAAGTCATTTTCTCTTCACTGCCAAGAATATAATACCATGTTTTAATTCCTTTCAGATGAAGAAGTCTGGCAATCGCCAATCCATCCCCACCGTTATTACCGGTTCCACATACGACCAATATTTTCTCTTTATCCTTATTTTTTAAACGCTCTGTGATCTCGGCAACAATCTGCAGTGCCGCCCGCTCCATCAGTACAAGAGATGGAATTCCCGCTTTCTCAATGGTATTTTTGTCCAAAGCTTTCATTTCGCCAGCAGTCACAACCTCTCTCATTTGTTCACCTCCTGCAAAAAGATATCCCATTTCTGATCTGCATCAGACAGATAAAAAGCTGTGATCAGATGACCACAGCTTTGTGTTCTACATTTGTCCTTCATGTTCCTTCCTGTACTCACTCAGATTATAGGACAGCGTCATAAGGCTCTCTGAAAGGTGTACATTCTCAACCATTACATCTTCCGGAGCATCCAGATCAATGTGTGCAAAGTTCCAGATTGCCTTAATTCCATTGTCAATTAAAATCTTTGCCATTTCCTTGGCTTTGTTCTTAGGAAGAGTCAAAACCGCGATCTCAACCTCATTTTCCTTCAGAAACAACGGAAGATCACTTAACATCTGTATCTCGATTCCGCGCACTGCAATCCCTTCAAGTACAGGATTAACATCAAAGATACCTACCAGCTTAAATCCACGTTTCTCAAAATCCACATAATTGGCCAGCGCCTGTCCCAGATTACCAGCACCCAGAATAATCATCGGATGTACTGTATCCAGACCAAGGATCTTACCGATCTCTGTATATAAATATCGTACATTATAGCCATAACCCTGCTGACCAAAACCGCCGAAATTATTTAAATCCTGACGAATCTGGGAAGCTGTCACATGCATTTTCTTGCTGAGATCATTAGAAGAAATACGCTCTACATTCTCCTCCATCAGCTCACCGAGGTAGCGGTAGTACCGTGGCAGACGTTTGATTACCGCTTTTGAAATTTCTTTAGCTTCCACAAATTTTCCCTCCTTATATGTCTACGTCAATTATATCGAGATGTTATTTTATTGTCAAACTAATTTTGTACTTTTTGCCTAAATATTGGTATATTTTTTATCAATTTTCATTTTTTAAAGCTTCAGATATTGCCGAGTACTCTCTTTCAAGCACAGATTTTCCTATAATTGCCCAAAATCAAACAGATATTCGCACTCAAATTTCAATCCCCTGCTTATTACAATTGAGACATAACTTTCCGACATAATTGCACAAAATCAATTAAAATGCTTTCAAAAATACATATTTTCGATTATAATAGTACGCGGACAAATATAACAGGAGGAATTCCTATGATTTTATCATGTCAGAATATCTGCAAATCCTTTGGCGAAAAAGTTATTCTCGAAGACGCCAGTTTCCATATAGAAGACCGTGAAAAAGCAGCTCTGATCGGCAACAACGGTGCCGGCAAAACTACTTTGCTGCGTATCATCATGCATGAGATTTCACCGGACTCCGGAAATGTAATCCTTGCCAAAGATAAAAACATCGGATATCTTGCACAGTATCAGGATATCCATGGACACCATACCATCTACGAAGAGCTGATCTCCACCAAACAGCATATTATTGATATGGAGAACCGTCTGCGCTCCCTGGAGCAGGAAATGAAAACCACTACAGGAGAAGCACTGGACAGCCTGATGAACACTTATACAAGGCTAAGCCACCAGTTTGAACTGGAAAATGGATACGCATACAAAAGCGAAATTATGGGTGTGTTAAAAGGTCTCGGCTTCACTGAAGAGGATTTTGAACGACAGATTGAGACCCTCTCCGGAGGTCAGAAAACCCGTGTAGCTCTGGGTAAACTGCTTCTCTCCAGCCCTGATATTCTTCTTTTGGATGAGCCTACCAACCACCTGGATATGGAGAGTATCTCCTGGTTGGAAACTTATCTGCTGAATTATCCGGGAGCTGTATTTATTGTTTCCCATGACCGTTACTTTCTTGATAAAGTCGTAACAAAAGTCGTAGAAATCGAAGCGGGTGCTATGCGTATGTACAGTGGCAATTACTCTACCTACGCTCTCAAAAAGGCACAACTTCGCGATGCGCAATATAAAGCTTATCTGAATCAGCAGCGCGATATCAAGCATCAGGAAGCTGTTATTGCCAAGCTGAAATCCTTTAATCGTGAAAAGTCTATCAAACGTGCAGAAAGCCGTGAAAAGATGCTGGACAAAATACAACGAATTGACAAACCTGTAGAGATCCAGAACCAGATGCGTATTTCACTGGAACCTAGATTTGTCAGCGGTAATGACGTACTTACTGTAGAAAATCTTTCCAAATCTTTCCCTGGTCAGACACTTTTCAGCGATATTTCGTTTGAGATCAAACGAGGAGAACGCGTTGCTCTGATCGGCAACAATGGTACTGGTAAAACTACGATGTTAAAAATTATTAACGGACTGGTGGATGCAGACGGCGGCAGATTTTCCCTTGGTTCCAAAGTTCAGATTGGTTACTACGATCAGGAACATCACGTTCTGCATATGGAGAAAACTATTTTTGAAGAAATCTCCGATACTTATCCTACTCTTACAGAAACAGAAATTCGAAATATGCTTGCTGCATTTCTTTTCACAGGGGATGATGTATTTAAGCTGATCTCTGCTCTCTCCGGTGGAGAAAGAGGCCGGGTATCCCTCGCCAAACTGATGCTTTCAGAGGCAAACTTTTTAATCCTGGATGAGCCTACCAACCATTTGGATATCGCATCCAAGGAGATCCTTGAAGAAGCACTGAACAGTTATACAGGAACAGTTTTCTATGTTTCTCATGACCGATATTTTATCAACCAGACAGCCACCAGGATCCTGGATCTTACCAATCAGGCAATTGTAAATTATATCGGAGATTATGATTACTATCTGGAGAAGAAAGAAGAACTGACTGAGAAATATGCTCCGGCGGCAGCTCAGGCTATTGCAGAAGCGAAACAGGCTTCAGATAACAAACTCTCCTGGCAGCAGCAGAAAGAAGAACAGGCACGCCAGAGAAAGCGTGAAAATGAGCTTAAGAAAGTTGAAGCTCGTATTGAAGAGCTTGAAACACGGGACAAAGAAATCGATGAAACCATGATTCTTCCTGATGTCTGCACAAACGTGGCAGAATGTGCCCGACTCAGCAAAGAGAAAGCAGCTATCACTGAAGAACTTGAAGGATTATATGAAAAATGGGAAGAACTTGCGTAATGTAGGTTCTTCCCATTTTTTTCAATCAGGCATATAAAATTATCTGCCTGGCTGTTTATTCATAATCAAATATGAATCATAAGATTTCATCCAGTCTCTCTCTGATTGCAAGAATAAAATCTTTACTGTTCAGTACAGTCACATCTTTCAGAGAAGTAATTAACGCAAGGTCTTTTGTCATTTTACCGCTCTCAATAGTCTCCAGAGTTGCTTTCTCAAGCTTGTCTGCAAATTCCATCAATTCTTTATTGCCGTCCAGCTCACCTCTTTTTCTCAGAGCGCCAGTCCATGCAAAAATTGTTGCCACAGAGTTAGTAGACGTTTCTTCCCCTTTCAGATGACGATAATAATGTCTCTGTACAGTTCCGTGGGCTGCCTCATACTCATAATAACCCTGAGGAGATACCAGTACAGAAGTCATCATAGCCAGAGAACCAAATGCGGAGGAGACCATATCACTCATAACATCTCCATCATAGTTCTTGCAAGCCCAGATAAATCCGCCTTCTGCCTTCATAACACGTGCTACAATATCATCGATCAGACTGTAGAAATATTCAATACCTGCTTCCTCAAATTTATTCTTGAATTCATTCTCATAAATAGTCGCAAAAATTTCTTTGAAACGACCGTCATAAATCTTGGAAATAGTATCTTTACCGCCAAGCCACAGGTTCTGTTTTGTATCCAGCGCATAATTAAAGCAACATCTTGCAAAACTTGAAATAGAGTCATCCAGATTGTGCATACCCTGAAGAACCCCCGGTCCTTCATAATGATGGATCAGTTCTTTTCTCTTCTGTCCGTCGGTACCTTCGAATACCAGATATGCATCTCCTGGTCCATCGATGTACATCTCTGTATTCTTGTACACATCACCATACGCATGACGGGCAATAGTGATCGGTTTCTTCCAGTTCTTAACACATGGCTCAATTCCCTTCACTACGATTGGTGCACGAAATACAGTTCCGTCAAGAATTGCACGGATGGTTCCGTTCGGACTCTTATACATTTTCTTTAAAGTATACTCTTCCATTCTCGCCTTATTCGGAGTGATAGTTGCACATTTAACTGCAACGCCATACTTCTTGGTAGCTTCTGCTGCATCAACAGTTACCTGATCATCGGTCTCATTTCTGTATTCCAGACCGAGATCATAATACTCAGTATTCAAATCAATATATGGCAGAAGAAGCTCATCCTTAATAATTTTCCAGAGAATTCTGGTCATCTCATCTCCGTCCATCTCCACAAGCGGTGTCTGCATCTGAATTTTTTTCATGTTAGTCCTCCTCTTTGGCTTTGATAATCAATTAACTATCATAATAGCCGAAAAACGCTCAATAGTCAATGCTTTTGTGTGGTAAAGTGGCATTTTGTGAAATACAATAAACAAAATTATTTCTCCGGCCTTCTAATGTCTCTGTCAAGCAGATATTCGCAATCCGCTTCGCAACTTGCTCACAATTGCATAAAACGTTCCAGATCCAGTTCCCCCCATCCCTGCTGATTTTTTGGAAGTCCCATATCTCTGGCGCTTTCTTTCAGTTTCATCTTTATCTGTACATTTGTAAGCCCGGGATTCTTTTCCAGCATCAATGCAGCTGCACCGGAGACCAGCGGTGTAGACATAGAGGTTCCGCTCTTGACCCCATATCCATTATCTGTTCCAGGTGCACAGGCAAGCACATGATTACCCGGAGCTACCAGATCCGGCTTACAAATACATTCAAATGTAGGGCCTCTTCCTGAAATAGCAGTCCGTCCCATAAGAAGATCACTGGAACCCACCGTAATAATCTTACGGCTGCTTCCGGGCGCAGTCACACTTCCCGGTCTCGGTCCCTGGTTTCCTGCAGCAGCAACCACTATCAACCCTTCATCCCAGAGTCGTTCCACGCCATTGATCAAAACCTTGTGATCTTCAAAAGTCCTGCAAGTCGTTCCCACTGAAATATTAACCACACGGATTCCATAGTATCTTCTGTTTTCCAGTATCCACCGAAAAGCCCGCAAAACATCCTCTTTTCTCCCATTTCCCATTCTATCCAGTACTTTCAGAACAATCAGATTACATCCCGGCGCTACACCCCTGATTCTCCCGTCAGAAGCCCTCCCGTCACCACCTATAATTCCACAGACATGCGTTCCGTGAGAATTATCATCATACGGCTTTATACGATGCCCGATGAAATCATAAAACACCCGTATTCTTCCTGTAAAATCTATATGAGGAAAAATTCCGGTATCCAGTACACAAACCCCTACATTCTTTCCCGTATACCCGGAACTATCTAAATTTTTCATCAAAAAATCCTCCGAATCACCCAAGTAATAAGTCCTTACTTTAAGTTATTCGGAGAATCCTGCTTTCGTGTTTCCGTCATATTTATAGTTTTCTGTAAATAAAATGTATAAAACTCCCATGATATGCAAACACTTCTGATATGCCGGATATCCGACCTCCGGTATATTGGCAGGCATATAATAAGGAGAACTCTAATGATCACATTGTTATTTATCCTGGTATTTTTTCTCTTCCAGACGTTTATTCTGCTATGCTGTGTAGCTGCCGGAAATGATGCCGCCTCACAGGAAATTTCAGATGAAGAACAAATAGAATTTATTCAGGAGTGGAAGAAAAAACATTGCCATCAGCCGTAAAATATAACGCTTTGCAGTCATCCCAGCATAGCCCTCCCGCCACAAGCAAAAAGCACCTGCCAGGACTCTGTTTTAACCAGAATCGGCAGGGGTCAAATTCTTTTTACATTACATAACAGTCGTAACGTATTGCTTTTCCTTTTAATATATAAGAAGGCTCTCTTCCATCAAGGTATACGCTCTTCAGCGGACGTTTTACGATAATCTTAGATGGGTTGGCTTTGATCGCAGCGTTGAAAAGATCTTTTTCTTCAGAACATGGCGGCTCAAGTTTCTGGATCAGCTGAAGTTTTTTGTTAATGAGGCCTGATTTCTGTCTTTCAGGAAACATAGGATCAAGATAAATTATATTTACCGGATCCATGAGTTTTTTCAGGCATTCTACACTGTCATCTTCTATCAATTTCATTCTGGCTGCAATATCCTTTAATACAGGATGTTTCTTTGCACGACGGAGTGCATCTTTCAGAAGGGCAGCGATTACCGGATTCTGTTCATATAATGTTACTTCGTATCCATATGCAGCCAGAAGAAAACCATCCTCTCCCATACCTGCAGTAGCATCTATCGCTTTCAGATTTTCTCCCTCAGATTTAGCTGCCCGCACCAACATTTCATGTGAAAGTCTTCCGTTAGTGACTCTGTGAAGCATATTTTCGAAATCACCCTGGTAAGTCAGACCATAGCCAGTCAGAGATACTCCTTTTGAATCAAACATTACTGTCAGATGTTCTCCCTGTTTCTGCACGATCGGTACATTATTCTTTCTGGCAAAGGACTCCGCCATTTCTTTTTGCCCGCCTTTTCCAAGGCAAACTACTACTTTATCATTCATTTTATTATTTCTCCGTTTTTATAGTTGAACAGATAAGCCCTGGAGCACGGACTTATCTGTTTCGAGCCAAGCGGATATTTACAATTCCTATTTTGTTTTCGCATTAATATAATTTATAATCATATCCACAGCATCAGAAATGTCAATCTTTCCAGTGTCAATGGACAGCTGATACTGACTGGCGTCTTCCCAGGCTTTTCCTGTACAGAATTTGTGGAAGGATGAACGTTTTTCATCCACTTCTTTTATTTTTCGTTCAGCTTCTTTGCGTGATATATTGTCACGCTCCATCACTCGCTCAATACGACAGTTCTTATCTGCATGAAGAAAAATTGTTGTTGCATCAGGATCCTTTTGATATATTGCTCCGGAACAACGTCCGATAATCACTGCCGGTTTTCCCTGCGTAAGTTCATGGATCAGCTCAAAAGATTTTTCCATGGGATTACTCTCTCCGTAGCTTATCGCAATACTGTATAACAGACTATTCACCGCTTTTTCCTGAAAAAAATCTTTGTTCTCATCAAATTTTCCAAGTTTTTTAGCCTCTTTTTCAAGTTTCTTTCTGTCATATAGTTCCATTCCCAGTCTGGAAGCCAGTTCTTTTCCTATCTCGTGTCCGCCGCTTCCACATTGTCTTGCAATTGTAATAATCATATTTATGCCTCCTGTGTCACGATATCGGTCTTTTTCCTTTCGGCAGGTTCATTATACCCAAAAAAGCATAGAAAGTATATACCAAAATCTACTATAAATTGCTTCCGCAAATCACGATATTCTGGTACTTATAATGAATTGGTCAGACAAGTTATTACTGTTCACTCCGTTCTCAGTAACAACAAATTCCAATGTATTACCTCATACTGATTATAATCTTGACAATTTCGCATATTTTCCTGTATAATGCTAAGAAATAAACGTAACATACGAGGAAACGTACAAGGACGTACAACACAGATTATTCTGGTTGTGCGTCCTTGTTTGCGTATGTTATGTAATTATAAAAAGCGGTCTGCAAAAAACATTTTGCACGATCTGCTGTTTAAAAGGGAGGATGCCTATGATCACTAATATTGCAAATTTTATCAACAAAGCAGACAGTTTTGTATGGGGTTGGTGGATGATTCTTTTGCTCCTTGGAACACATGTCTTTATGACGATCCGCACAGGAGTCATACAGAAAAAGATCGGGACAGCAATCCGTCTTTCAGTTACAAAGGATACTGAGGCAGAGGGCGAAGTAAGTCAGTTCGGGGCACTTACTACTGCTCTTGCATCCACTATCGGTACCGGAAATATTATCGGTGTGGGAACTGCCATTGCATTGGGTGGTCCTGGAGCCGTTCTCTGGTGCTGGCTGACAGGTGTTTTTGGAATTGCTACCAAATACAGCGAATCTCTGATTGCAGTTAAATATCGTGTAAAAACAAAAGACGGGCGAATGCAGGGAGGCGCCATGTATGCGCTGGAACGTGGTTTACATATGAAATGGCTGGCACTTCTTTTTGCTTTCTTTGGCGGATTTGCTTCATTTGGAATCGGATGCGCCACACAGGTAAATGCGATTGCTACTGTATGTAATGAAAACCTGAACATTCCCCCTGCACTGATCGGTATTGCTGTAGCAGCTCTTACTGCTCTTGTTATTTTTGGTGGTATTAAATCTATCGCAACTGTATGTGAACGTCTGGTTCCTTTTATGGCATTCTTTTACGTATTGGGATGTCTGATAATTTTGGGAATCAATTATGATTTTCTCCTTCCGGCAATTAAAACAATCTGCACCATGGCATTTACACCCGGGGCCGCTGCAGGCGGACTGGTAGGCCGCGGCATTATGATGGCCATGCAATACGGAATCGCCAGAGGACTTTTTTCCAATGAGTCCGGTATGGGATCTGCACCTATCGCAGCAGCTGCTGCTCAGACGCGAAACCCGGTTCGTCAGGCACTCGTTTCCAGTACCGGGACTTTCTGGGATACAGTTGTTGTATGTCTGATGACAGGCCTGGTTCTGGTCACCAGCATTATGAAAAATCCTGCTATTGATATGGGAAATATCACAGACGGTGGAGTTCTTACCACTCTGGCATTTCAGCAGATTCCGATTCTCGGACCTGTGATCCTGGTAGTTGGAATCATTTCTTTTGCTTACTCGACTGTTCTCGGATGGGCTTACTACGGTGAAAGATGTGTCGAATTTTTTGCAGGTAAAAAAGGCCTGATTCCTTATCGAGTACTTTATATCGCTGTAGCAGCTATAGCTCCGGTTATTTCTCTGAATCTGGTATGGACAGTTGCAGATATTCTGAATGCGTTGATGGCAATTCCAAACCTTGTAGCTGTACTTCTGTTGTCAAATGTGATTGCGAAAGAAACACGAAAATATATTCATAATCTGGATGCTAAAGATGACACACCAATTGAAGTCATTGACAAATAAAATAATTATCCCATTTCCAAAGGGCGTCAGGAAATAAATTAAAATTTCCTGACGCCCTTTTTATCATTGCTATTTTCTATTTATACATACTCCTTTAGAATTAAAGGTATATTTCTTTCCGGAAGGTGTAACAGCAGTACGGTTTCTGTACATAAAAGCATATTTCCTATGGAAATAATACCAATTACTTCTTACCTTCAGCCAACCTGTGTGAGCATAGCCGTATTTGTTGATATAATATTTTTTTCCTCTATACTCTGTCCAGCCCTTGCATCGTTTTCCATCTTTATCAAAAATATATATCCTTGAATTTGAAGACATCAGCATTATATCCTTATACAACGTACCTGTCCGTCGATTAAAGAAATAATAATTTCCCTCCAGTTTCATCCAGCCTTTTTGGGCTTTTCCATCGTTCTGAAAGAAATATGTATTCTGCCCTACTGTCTGCCAGCCATACTGTCTCTGGCCATTCTTATTTACATAATAAATTTCATCATCTAAATTTAAAATTTTATTTTTCTGTATTATACCATTTATATAATAATAACTGTAGCCATTCTTCTCTTTCCAACCCGTAAACGCGTTCGGAACATCCGGAGTTACAGAAGAAGGTTTCTTGGCCGGAAGCTGCTGACAATATCGAATAATTGCTCTGGCGTCCGCTTCACCAATTTTCTTCAATCTGGCATTCGTACTGAGAAAATGTGTTGCATCATAATAGTTGCTCACAAAAGCATGCTCTATGATCACACCCGGAAAATTCTGTTCCACACTCTCTGCCACAATACCATAATAGTCACGCGCTCCGCCATTAGGATATCTGCTTCCATTCTCACTCATGCGGTATACCAGACCTCTTTTAGTAATCCCCAATTTTCCCAGTTCTTCCAGAACATAGCCTGCAAATATTTTCTCCTTCGCAGCAATAGACGGTCTGTAAGTTCCTTTTGATACAAGTACAGAAGCTCCATGTACAGCACTGCTGTCAGAATCATCTATGTGCTGACTTACCAATATATCCGCATTATAACTCTTTGCCACGCTCACTCTTTTTGACAGACCCATTGTCTGATTTTTCGTCTTGGTAAGATGAACCTCTATGTTCGGAGATGTACTAAGTGCCTGCATCGTATAATTTGCAATCCTCCAGTTAATCTCTTCTTCCCTGTAAACCTTTCCGTCGTGAACTGCACTTGTTCCGCTTTCCGTTCCTCCATGTCCCGGGTCCAGAACTACTACATATTTTGCTGATTCACTGCCTGCCCCTGCTGCCTGTGCTGTCACTCCTGACAGAAGCCCAGATACCCCTATTGCCATAGATAACAACAAACACCCTATCTTTTTTCTCATAACTTCTCCCTTTCCTCACAAATAGGTACTAATCCATTTCTGTACATTTCACTAATCACAGCCTGTGCATGTTCAGACTCCTTCTTTTCTATTATCTGATTTCTGTCACTCAAAATTGCCAGCATCTCATCTACCAGGTCTTCTATCCTTGGATTTGTGTAACGATATAAATAGCCCAGCATTCTGGTTGCTGTATAATCTGTGTTCATATTTCTATATGCAACCTCTGCACAGAAATCTTTCGGATAACCTTTGTTCAGCAAAACTTTATATAATTCTTTTGTTCTCTCTGATGCCATAATCGTCTCCTTCCCTGTTTCTTCTCTATGCAGCACAGTATCCCTGAATATTTCAGGTCAGGTTTTTCAGTCTGCTTATATGCTTATAATTGTAACATTTTTTATAAATCCATGCTATCCTTTTGATAAATTACTACTGGCTTTTTGTAAAAAAGATCACTACTGGCTCCATCCTGAGCAGATTTCAGACAGCAAAAAAGACATATCCGGGAAAGAAGTATCTCTCCTGGATATGTCAAATATCCTGATGTCTTTTTTCTGTTGGAATAAGGTGTAATGCCTTTTTACATATTCTTATAAAATAACAGATACCATTACTCTACAGTCACACTCTTAGCCAGATTTCTTGGCTTATCTACATCTAATCCCTTAGCTACACTGACATAATATCCAAGCAACTGGAGCGGAATAACTGCCAGTGAAGTAGCAAAATGCGGATCTGTTTTTGGGATATAGACTGTAAAGTCTGCAGTGTCTTCTATGTTATAGTGACCATAAGTAGTAAGACCCATCAGGTACGCACCACGGCTCTTACACTCTACAAGATTAGAGACTGTTTTCTCGTAGAGATGATCCTGAGTAAGGATTCCAATAACGAGGGTTCCATTCTCAATAAGAGAGATAGTGCCGTGTTTAAGTTCACCGGCTGCATACGCTTCTGTGTGCACATAGCTGACTTCTTTCATCTTCAGGCTGCCTTCCATACTGATGGCATAATCAATGCCGCGGCCAATAAAGAAAGCATCTTTTGTATTTGCCTGTTTAGCAGCAAACCACTGAATGCGTTCTTTGTCGTCTTCAATAATTTTGGAAATTTTATCCGGAAGAGTCTGCAGTTCTGTAATAAGCTGCTGATATTTCTCCTCTGTGATCTGTTCTCTGACTCTGGCAAACTGTACTGCCAGAGTGTAGGCAGCTATAAGCTGAGTGCTGTATGCCTTGGTAGTTGCTACAGATATCTCAGGACCTGCCAGAGTATAAAAAACATTATCTGCTTCTCTGGCAATAGAAGAACCTACTACATTAACAATACCCAATGTGCGGATACCATTCTTTTTCGCCTCACGAAGAGCGGCCAGACTGTCTGCAGTCTCGCCGGACTGGCTGACAATAATCACAAGCCCATCCGGATCCAGAATAGGATTTCTGTAACGGAACTCAGATGCCAGCTCTACACGTACCGGAATTCTGGTCAGATCTTCGATGACATACTGGGCAGCCATTCCTACATGATAAGCAGAACCACACGCTACAATGTAAATCTGACTGATCTTACGGATATCCTCTTCTGTAAGGCCTACTTCTGTAAGATCAATGTGGCCGTCCTTCAATACAGAGTTCAATGTATCGCGAACCGCTTTCGGCTGCTCATGAATCTCCTTCATCATAAAATGTTCAAAGCCAGCTTTTTCGGCTGCCTCTGCATCCCATTCAATAGTTTTTGGTTCCTTTTGAATCTCATCACCGTCCAGATTATAAAAAGTAATCTCACCTTTTCTGACACGTGCCATTTCAAGATTACCGATATAATATACATTTCTGGTGTACTTCAGGATTGCCGGAACATCGGACGCAATATAGGATTCACCATTCTCTACGCCAAGAATCATCGGACTGTCTTTTCTTGCCACATAAATTTCTTCCGGATAGTCTTTGAACATGATCGCCATTGCATAGGAGCCACGGATACGGACCATTGCATGATTGATAGCATCTACCGGTGTACCGAGATACTTTTTGTAATAATAATCCACCAGCTTAACTGCTACTTCTGTATCTGTGGATGAATAAAAGTCATAACCATTACGGATCAGTTTATCTTTTAATTCCTGATAATTTTCAATAATTCCGTTGTGAACTGCCACAACATTTCCATCATCACTCATATGCGGATGAGCATTTGTTTCAGATGGTTCCCCATGCGTTGCCCATCTGGTATGTCCGATTCCACATGTTCCGGGTACTGACTCTCCATCGCTGGTCTTGTCTGCAAGAACTTTCAGACGTCCCTTCGCTTTAATAACTGCTGTATCACCATTACCGTCACGTACTGCAAGACCCGCTGAGTCATATCCTCTGTATTCCAGTCTTGATAAACCGTACAGTAGTATCGGCGCTGCCTGATGATTACCTGTAAATCCTACAATTCCACACATTTTATTACATTCCTCCCATATTCGATAATATTCCAAACATTTCTGCCTTTTTATACGGGCAGACAATCAATCTTGCTTTAACATGGCCTCATTTCCGACGCAGTGCAATCCTGCCCGGAGGACTTTTTATGTCATAGAAACATTACGGAGTAATTTCCTCTGACATAAAAACAGAGGCAAAATTTCTTCTGCCCCTGATTTCATTCTCTCTTAAAATATGCTATCTCAAGGTCATTCTCTTTTGCCGTGTCTCATTGTAGCATGTTGTTTCTCCCATGGCAAGGAAATCACCAAAAACTCTGCACTCTGTTTTCCTGAAAGTACTTTCAAATATAGTTCTCAGATAAAACAAAGACCTTTTATTATAATCCTCTTTCTCCCGCGATATAGCATAAATCAGCGAGACGTTCATATTTCGTCTGCATACATGCAATATAGTCATCTAGAAATCTTCTTACAGTATATGGTATATCCAATCTGTTGTATCTGTTCTCCATTTCCGTCAGATCACTGTTATCTTGTTGCAGATATTTGTCTGATACACTCATTTCTTCTTTCAGTGCAACCAGTTTCTCCTCGTAACTGTCTGTTAATTTCAGTTCCTCTAATTGATTACTAATTTCGTTCATTCTGCTCTTTTCTCCTATTATCCAATATTTGTGATCAAATGTTACTTCACTGAATTACTTTACTTGATATTGTACTGTATTTTAGTGTGTGTGTTGTCCCAGGACTGCCGTTTTATTCTTGTTCCGACAGCTGTGTTATGCAGAACAGAAAATGGACTCATTTTCTATATCTTGTGCAGTACTACCAGTTATATTACATCTTTTCACATAATGTAGTGTATTGTGTCCTATTTCGAGTTTAATTGTAATTTTAACTGCTGTAAAAGTCAACGAGATTCGTCCGACGTTTCATGATATAATTCGACACCTATCTGCAAACGATGAGGAGAAAAGTTACTGCCCGTCATGTAACTACATGCGGACAGTAAGAAAGAAAAACAATTTTTTGAACTGTTTTGTCAGGTATTGCGAATAATACGGTTCAATTTCACGAAGTCTATAACTGCCTGTTTCCCAATTTTGCAGATTTTCTTCATGTTGATGGAATTAACTCCACCCTGCCGCGGTCTGAAAGTAATTGGCAAGTATTTGACTGCACAATCTTTCTTCTTATAAATAACTGCCAGAAGTACATTGGAAAGATTAAAGTCTTTCGGTATCAGACTGATATATCTGCGCATGGTCTCAGCTTTCATCAGGCGATACGGAGTATTTGCATCTGTGAGGGTTACTCCAAAACAGATGCGGATTACAAACTTTAATGTTTTTGTTACAAACACACGGGAAAAGCCGTCCTGTCTGCTCTTTCTCCAGCCGATGACCATATCGTATTTCTGTCTGAGATTCCAGAACGGTTCAAATTCTCCCGGAAGTGTCTGGCCATCGGAATCTGTCTGAAATATGTAGTCTGCATCATTCTTCAGTGCATATTTATATCCATAAAGCACTGTGGCTCCATGTCCGCCGTTTGGTTTGGTCAGAGGAATGAGAAGTGGACGTTTTTGTGCACACTGCTTTATTTTCTCATATGTGGAATCCTTGCTTCCATCATCGATGATTACCAGTCGGGACTGACCGGCACCGTTGTGTCTCTCTATAATTGGATACCAGTCATTTATGACCTGTTCGATATTATCCTGTTCATTGTACGCGGGAATAACGATATATAGCTTATCCATAGTGTCTCTCCTTTGGATTGTTGATGGACTCTATTATATCATATGTATGTACTAAATGGTATTGTAGAGTTTATTTTCCGGAAATACCAGTATATCCTTTTTGATAACGGCTGTATCCTCGTGCAAGATATAGTTCTGAATGTATAAAGCCTTACAAAAAAGAATTACTTCTATAAATAAGTACTCTCTTATGCAAGGCCCCTTATATATATATATTTATTTATATCAGATATTTTCTATAAGTATTCCCAGTTTGCGGGCAAGATAAAGAAGTTCTTTGTTTGCAGCATTCATGGTTCCGAAATCTCTCAGAGGACAGATAACTTTCTGACACTGTCTCATAAGTTCCACTGCCCTGTCATAACTGTCCTGTGTAATACATTCAAATGGTTTTTCTGCGATTACCTGTTCTGCAAGAGCACTGGCTACCTGATAATCAACGTCATTCGTATGAAGCACGCCTGCAGCAAAAGGAATGCCCTGGCGCTGAAGCTTCCTGTAAATTGGAATTCCGCTTCCATTACCACCGATCACAAATACCTGCGGTGAGCCTTTCGGCGGCTCCATTTCTACACATCCAAAAGCTGCGTTATAGCTTCCACGGGTGATACCATACAGATTTCGGATATAATCAGAGGTAAAAATTTCTTCCGGTGCACCATATTTCTCTATGTATTCTCCATGAACACAAATAACTTTGTCCGACACTTTCTGAGCAAGATCCAATTCATGGAGGGACATGATGACTGTAAGCTGATTATCCAAAACCATTTGTTTCAGGATAGTGAGAAGTTCCAGCTTATGGCGAATGTCCAGAAAAGATGTAGGCTCATCCAAAACAATAATCTCCGGCTCCTGACAGATGGCACGTGCAAGGAGAATTCTCTGTCTCTGACCGTCACTGATTGCTGTAAAATCTCTGTCTTTTAGTTCCCATGCATGAACAGTTTCCATGGCTTTTTTTACTTTTGCCTTATCTTCTGCAGAAAGAATTCCCAGAGTGCCTGTGTAAGGATAACGTCCTGTTGCTACGATATCCTCGCAAGTCATTAGTTCCGGACGCATTCTCTCCGTGAGAACAACTGCCAGTTTCTGTGATACCTCTTTATTGGACATCCGGCTCATAGTCTGTTTGTCCAGATAAACAGTGCCGCTGATAGTTGCAAGCTGCCTGGTAATGCTCTTAAGAATTGTAGATTTTCCGGCTCCGTTTGGGCCAATAAGAGTAAGGATCTCACCTTTTTTTAACTGAATGTTAATTTCTCTGATCAGTGGTTTACCGTCATATCCTACTGTCAGCTGGTCTGTATGAAAAAAATATTGTTCTTCGTTCTTCATGTCGCTCTACCCCCTCTGTTGTCTGCGGATCATAATATAGATCACAACCGGAGCACCAAATACTGCAGTTACAGAGCTTATGCTCAGTTCTGTCGGCGCAAACACAGTTCTGGCGATCAGATCACAAAAAAGGCAGAATACAGCACCCCCAAGGAAACATGCAGGAATCACAAAAAGTGGTCTGGCTGTCTTTAACAAACTCTTTACAATATGCGGTACTGCAATTCCTACGAATGAAATCGGTCCTGCAAAAGCTGTAACACAGGCGGACAAAATACTCGACAACAGGATCAGTGCCACGCGGAACAGTTTGATATTTACTCCCATATTCTGAGCATAAACTTCCCCCAGCTGGTATGCACCGATAGGCTTTGACATAAAAAATACAATCACCATTGTGAGCAGCACAACTACTGCCATTACCCTAACATTGGCCCATGACATTCCTGAAAAGCTTCCCAAAGACCAGTTGTGGAGATTAACGATATTGGAATCATCTGCAAAAGTAACCACAAAATCAGTAACAGCAGAACAGATATAGCCAATCATAACACCGCTGATAACCAACATAGACATATTGTGAACTTTCTTTGCAACCAGCAGGACAAAGCCCATAGAAATCATGGATCCGATAAACGCCGCAATAATCATGGCTGCAGATCCCATAGAAATGGATCTGCTGAGAAAAAAAATCATCAGCAGGGCAACTACCAGTTTAGCTCCTGAGGAAATTCCAAGCACAAAAGGTCCTGCAATCGGATTATTAAAAAATGTCTGCAGAAGAAATCCTGAGACCGAAAGTGCTCCTCCCAAAATAATAACTGCCAAAATTCTCGGCAGACGAATTTCCCATATAATATTGTAAGCAGTATTATCTCCCTGGTGTCTGAATATAATATTCAAAATCTCACCTACGGAAAGGTGAATGCTTCCGGCATTTACGTTCCAGACAAATAAAATTACCAGCAGAGCTGCCAGTATGATAAATGACAGCCAGTATCTGGCTGTGCGTTTTTTGTTATTCATGTCCTTGTTCCTTCAATCTTTTATCTGTTTTCTCTGCTCTTATCTAGAATCATATAGATAAGAGCAAGTCTGTCCATCTTACTCAGATATGATACAGGGGCAAACAATAAGTTTTGCCCCTGTGTAAAAATCCCATCTGCAGGATTCCCTCTCATTTAAAATTCTTTCTTATTTCAATTTATGCATATAATTGAGTTCTTCCAGAGAATCATCCTCTGTTGTCAGAATGGTGTGGATATCTTCAATCATAGTTCCAAGTTCTGTTGTTTCCTGGAAAAGGTTCTTGCCCGTGCACCATACATTTCCATTCTTAACTGCTTTGAAATCCGCCAGAAGATTACTTTTTGCAAGGAGTTCATCAATAGTGTTGAGTTCTCCGTCAATGGTACTGTTGTAAATAATATAGTCTGCATCTTTTGCCTTGGCATAAAATTCTTCCATCTGCATATTCATAGTAGACAAGGCGTTATCACTCTCTCCGGTGTCTTCCGGAACATATTTGCCGCCTGCAAGTTCAATCATCTTGGATACGTAATCATTGTTTTTGCGAACATTGACAGCACCTACGGAATTGATGTAAAAGAATGCTACTGTCTTTCCGGTATCTATATCATCAGATGCAAGAACTTTGTCAAGCTTATCTGTCTGTTCTTTAAAAGCTTTCTCTGCCACATCTTCTTTTCCAAGAAGAACTGCATAAAGTTTCATCCATTCGGTTCTTCCAAGAGGATGGCTCTCATAGCTGGAACGTTCTACCATAACCGGAATACCAAACTGTTCCAGTTTCTCCTGTACCTCAGGATTGTGATGAATCATGGTAGACTCAATAGCAAGACCACATCCCTCATTCAGAATCAATTCATAGTCCGGTGCGTTATATTTACCGGCATAGATCATATTGCCAGTTTCCATGGCATCTTTGGCTTCCTGAATATACCATCCGCTCTCTTTTGTCCCGGAAAGGCGGATATTATCAATACCGTCGATAGCACGGAAGAGATCCATAGCTGAAGTCGCTACCAGATAAATGTTATTCAGCGGCTGCTGAATAACTGTAATATCTTTATCCAGACCTTCCGGCGCTTCTTTTCCTTCCGGTACTACCAGGAACTGACCCTCCTGATCGATGGTAATGAGAGCATAACCATCATTATAGTAGTCTACACTGAACTCCTGTGCATAGGAAAGCTCCATACTGTGATCGTAAGTCAAACCCGGAATTTCTGCCGGAGTACTGGTACTGTCGGTGTCAGCTGCATATACTGTGCAAGTGCAGACCAGTAACATTGTCATTAGCAGAAAAGCATACATGATTGTTTTCTGCAGTTTTGTAATTAAAATATTCTTTTTCATAACTTTATATTTTTTATTATCGTACGATTCTCTTTCAGTTTAACCAAATCAAGTAAGTCCCCTGCTTCAATTGCGAATATCCGCTTGACTTGAAACAGGAAATTTCCCTGATTTTTTAAGATAAAAAGACAGTTACATTTCTATCATTATTCAGCGTCTTTTGTATCTGTTTCCTTTGTATCTGCTTTTTTTACAGTTGAAGAGTCAAAATTTAAAGTGTAGTCAATTTCATGAGGTTCACTCATTGCTACTGTATCGGCTGTTATTTCCATTTCTGCATCAAATACATTAACTGGAATTTCGAAAGTAGAATTTCCATCTTTATTGATTGGCTCATATTTTTCGCCATCTACCAACATATAATCATAATTTGGGCTGCTCCATACGATGGTTGCTGTGGCTTTGTCACCTTCTACTTTAATGGCAGCCGGAGAATCAACAGTTGCTCTGCCTGTACCACCAGTGAGGGTTACTTCCATTGTATAGTCGCCATCCTCAAGATTAAGATCTGCTAATGTTTTGCCTTTTTCGTCTTTGTTATCTTTCTTTGTATCTGATGTTTCTGCAGCATCTTTCGCATCTGCTTTTGTATCTTCTGCATCTTTAGAATCTGCATCCTCAGTATCATCTGTCTTTACGGGATTGGTAACACTTACTTTATGATCATACCATTTGCCCTTGGTTCCAATAAGAGCTACATCAAATTCTTCATCAAGTGCAGGTACCGGAATGTCGAAGCCGTATACTTCCTCACTCATTCCATCGCTGTATGTAACAGTATCTGTGGTTGGCTCAAGAAGTTCTGCTCCGTCTTTCTTTGCATCTTCTGCTTTTCCAACGAAAAGATTTACAATTTTCTTAGATGCAAGACTTACATGAATAGTCATCTGACCGTCTTTTACTGTAAGGGTTCCTTTTCCATCGTTTGCTTCGTTTACATGGAACATACTGTTATCTGTATCAAATTCAGCTGTGTAGGTACCATCTTCCAGTGTATCGCCCTTGGATGTATCTGCATCTTTGTTATCTTCATCTTTGGCATCTGCTGCTTCTGTATCCGCAGCCTCTTCTGTTGCTGTATCATCTTTTGTTTCTGCCAGAATCGGACTTGTACCAAGCAGTGTTGCAGAAACAGTAATGGCTGTCATTAATAAGGTAAATGAACGTTTTTTCATGATGTTACTCCTTTTTCTTATATATAATTTTGTTAGATTACCAGGCAGATATACTATATGATAAGAAATCATTATTCTTCTTTTCATAATAATCTGATACTCTTATCCCTTCCTATCATATAGTATATCTGCCCGGGAACTTTTGCAAGTTCTCCGGGCAGTTTTCTCGCTTGGACAATATTTCAATATTTTTCAACTATTATTATTCAGCGTCTGTTGTTTCCTCTGCTGCAGTATCATCTGCTGCTGCGTCATCTGCTGCTTCTGCATCGTCTGTTGCTTCCGCATCAGATGTTCCAAGAGAATCAATAGCTGCTTTTGTATGCTCTACATAAAGATCCTCTACTGCCTCAATTCTTCCAAGACCTTCAATCTGGCAGTCTACACTGTCAAATGCTCCGGATGCTTCGAACTGGCTCTTCCAGGAATCTTCATCATCGCCTGCCATATCATTGTTAGCATGGTCACCGGCAACAACCATCAGAGGACGAAGGATTACATTCTTAAATCCTGCATCTTTTACTTTTGCAATAACTTCTTCACAAGCTGTATCTTCCGGTTCACCTTCAACAGTACCGATGAATGCATTTGTAAATCCAAGATCATTCATCTGTGTCTGCATCTGATCATATGTTACGTTAGCTGTATGAGATGTACCATGTCCCATGAATACAAATGCTGTACCAGCATCTGCCGCTGCCTGCATATCATCAAAGCCTGCCTCCTGGCATGCTGCATCTGTAATTGCCTGAGCAACTGCTTTCTTATCGTCATTGATTACTGTAGCATCATCGCCTACTTCACCAAGCATTGGCTCTGCAATTGCCACAGACTCAAATTTATCTTTGTATTCGTTAACAGCTTCTGTCATTTCATCATATTCTGCACCATGCATCAGATGTGTAGGCTGTACAACAAGGTTCTTAACACCGTTAGCTACTGCACGGTCAAGTGCCTGCTGCATATTATCAATTGTTTCATCATCTCTTGCTTCTACATGGTTGATAATAATCTGTGCTGTGAATGCACGTCTTACAGACCAATCCGGATATGCTTCTGCAAGTTTATCTTCGATTCCTTTGATATCCTCTGCACGGCTGTCATTGAATGATGTACCAAAACTTACTACAAGAAGTTCGTTCTCACCGATCTCGTCCTGATTACGTGGATCATCTTTAGAAGCATCGCCTGTGTCACGTCCAAAATACTCTGGGCTTGCTTCTTCACCTTCTACCAGTTCCTTCTGAGCATCTGTCAGTTTATCCCATGCTTCTTTTGCAGCTTTACAATCTTCATCAGTTGTATCGTTTCTTTCCTGAACATAAATCTTGTCGATCAGAGCTGCTACTTCATCTGCTGCTTTCTGATCATCATCAGAAGCTTCTTCTGTGTCTGCTGCTTCAGCATCATCTGCTGTATCTTCTGCAGCTGCATCATCTGCTGATTCTTCTGTTGCTGTGTCATCAGATGCATATGCCACTGCACCTGTTGCTGCTGTCATAGAGCAGGTCATAGACACTGCAAGTAATAAAGCTAACATGGATTTTCTTTTCATTTCGTTTTTCCTCTTTTATTTCTCGTATTTCCGGACAGACGTATGCAAAGAAAAGCAGCTGCATATTCTGCAGCTGCCGCTTCCCATAAATACACGGTTATTGTATAAAAGAGCTATGTATAGTTATGAGAATACAGGTTCTGTATACCGCAGACCTAAAACTCTACGTAAAGGCAGTTCTCCTGACTTCGATCATCACCGCTTCTCCCTTCCCGGTCGTCCAGTGGTTTTTGAAAAGCAGCTCCCATACACAGTGACGGTATCGCTCCGGATTCTCACCGGATTCTCTTTTGCACACCAATTATGGTGCAACCTTTACGTTATAACGTTGCACATATTCAATTCGGATACTCTTTTTTTATCACATCTCATAAAAAATGTCAATACAATTAGCCATATTTTCTATTGATGTTTTGCATTAATATTACTGCTCATACTGTTCTCAGTAACGTAGCCAAAACTTATTCCGGATTCTTTTATCTTATTCTGCCTCTGTCAGTGTCTTGAAAAAGCAGGTTCTGTTGCCGGTATGGCAGGCTGCACCGATCTGCTCTACTTTTGCAAGAATCGTGTCATTATCACAGTCCAGAATAAGGGATCTGACAAACTGAAGATGACCGGAGGTAAGACCTTTGGTCCAGAGTTCATTGCGACTCCTGCTCCAATAAGTCATCTTACCGGTCTCAAGTGTAGTGTTAAATGCTTCTTCGTTCATATATGCGAGCATCAGGACTTCGTTTGTCTGGTAATCCTGAGCGATAACAGGTACCATTCCATCACTGTTCAATTTGAAATCAGACCAGGCGACGCTGCTTTTTAACTTTGCTGTATTTTCCATTTTTCCTCCATATAAATATACAGGTAATATTCCTTACGAATTCTTTTATCTGATCATAATTACTTTATGCTATAGGCTTCCCTTTGTAGACAGAACATCCGTAATTCTTGAATCATAGGATGTAGCAGCGTCCAGAGCTTTTGCAAAACTTTTAAACATAGCCTCTGCTACATGATGGTTGTTTCCGCCGGTTAAAACCTTGATATGAAGATTCATACCGCATGAATACGAAATCGCATAAAAGAATTCCTTTACCATTTCTGTGGACATGTCACCGATTCTGTCTGTAGTAAATTCTGCATCCCATGCAAAATATGGTCTTCCGGACAGATCAATGGCACAGAGTACCAGGCATTCATCCATCGGAAGAATACAGCTGCCATAACGCTTGATTCCTTTTTTATCACCAATTGCTTCTTTTAACGCTGTTCCGAGAACAATACCTGTGTCCTCGATAGTGTGATGATCATCTACCTGAAGATCACCGTGAACTCTGACACTAAGGTCAAAGAATCCATGACGGGTAAATCCATCCAGCATATGATTGAAGAATCCTACCCCTGTTTCAATATCTGAATATCCCGTTCCATCAAGATTAATTTTTAATTTGATTTCTGTTTCTTTTGTGTTTCTTTCTACTGAGGCTTCTCTTGCCATGATTAAGTCCTCTCTGTTTCACATTTTATGTTCTTTCACTTTTATAATGTTCTGGAATAAATTTTTTTCAAATATTATTCCTTATCTTCATCTTCGAAACGAACCGCAATGGAGTTAGCATGTGCAGTCAGCTGTTCAGAAGTTGCAAACTGGATAATATCTTTGTGAATATCGCGCAGTGCTGCTTTTGAGTAATATACAATACTGGATTTCTTGATAAAGTCATCTACGGAAAGTGCGGAGAAAAACTTAGCTGTTCCGTTTGTCGGAAGGACATGATTCGGTCCTGCGAAATAATCTCCCAGAGGCTCAGAACTATATTCACCGATAAAAATGGCACCAGCATTCTTTACTTTCATCATATCTTCAAAAGGATTAGCTGTTACGATTTCCATATGTTCCGGTGCAATCTCATTGGCTGCTTCGATTGCTTCATCCATATCTTCTGCAATAAGGATATAACCGAAATTGTCCAGAGATTTCTGAATAATTTCTTTTCTGGAAAGAACTTCTACGAAGCCTTTTACTTCTTCATCAACTTTTGCTGCAAACTCTTCACTTGTTGTGATTAAGATCGCACAGGCAAGTTCATCGTGCTCCGCCTGTGAAAGAAGATCCGCTGCTACAAAATGCGGATTCGCTGTCTCGTCTGCAAGTACAAGAATCTCACTTGGACCTGCGATGGAGTCAATGCTTACATATCCGTAAACCGCTTTTTTTGCAAGAGCTACGAAAATATTTCCAGGTCCTACGATCTTGTCTACTTTCGGAATGCTCTCTGTTCCAAAAGCAAGTGCTCCGATTGCCTGGGCACCGCCTACTTTATAAATTTCATCTGCTCCTGCTTCTTTGGCAGCTACTAATGTAGAAGCACATACTTTGCCGTCTTTTCCAGGAGGTGTTGTCATGACAATATGCGGTACACCGGCTACTTTTGCAGGTACGATGTTCATTAACACGGAAGACGGATATACCGCTTTTCCGCCTGGTACATAAACGCCGACACGATTTAACGGAGTGACTTTCTGTCCGAGCATCGTTCCGTTTGTCTCGCTTGTGAACCAGCTGTTCTGAATCTGTTTTTCGTGATATTTACGAATATTAACCAGTGCTTTGCGAATCACTCCAAGAAGAGCCGGATCAATCTGTGCATAAGCTTCTTCAATCTCCGCTTCTGTGACACGGATCGTTTCCTTTGTCACTTCTGCTTTGTCAAATTCTTTTGTGTATGTAAAAAGAGCTTCATCCCCCTCATTCTTTACTTTATCAAGGATCTGCGCAACGGTTGATTCGTATCCTCCGTAATTATTCGGGCTCCTTTTCAGCAGATTCTCAAGTATATCCTTTGTAGATTCTTTTGTTAATTTTACTGTACGCATCTTTACATCTCCTCCTGCAGAACTCTTCTTAATTCATCAATGAGTTTGCGAATTCTCTCGTTCTCCATCTTCATACTTACCTGGTTAACTACCATTCTCGCAGACAGAGGGCAAACCTCTTCTAATACTTTCAGGCCATTCTCTTTCAGAGTACTTCCAGTCTCTACAATGTCTACGATCACTTCAGAAAGTCCGACAATCGGTGCAAGTTCGATAGAACCATTTAATTTAATCAGATCTACAGTCTGGTGTTTTCTGTTAAAGAAATAGTCTTTGGCAATGTTTGGATATTTAGTTGCAACGCGGATAAGCTGATTATTTTCCAGTACTTCTCTGGCACTCTCAGGTCCGCAGACACACATTTTACATTTTCCGAATCCAAGATCCATAACCTCGTAGAGCTTGCGTCCCTCTTCAAGAATGGTGTCTTTTCCTACGATTCCAATGTCTGCAGCGCCGTATTCTACATAAGTAGGAACATCCGGACCCTTTGCAAGAAAGAATTTCATTTTTAATTCTTCGTTAACAAAAATCAGTTTACGGGAATCTTTATCTTTCATTTCTTCACAGGTAATTCCTGCTTTCTCGAACATTTCCATTGTTTTATTGGCAAGTCTGCCTTTAGTCAGGGCAACTGTCAGGTATCTCATGGCTTATCTGGCCTCCTTTTTCAAACGTAATGCTACACTTCTGCCTTCTGCACGAAGCTTCTGAGCCTCTTTGATGGCTTCTGCACGGTTCTGCGGCTCATATTCAATTACTTCCGGCTTCTCTTCTTTCTCCGAGATCAGCTTCTGGCTGGAAAGCGCAAGAAGAAGATTATCTACCTCAAGAGCAAAACCGATAGATGCAGCCGGTTTGCCGAAGTGCTTCATCAGACCATTGTAGCGGCCGCCCTTAATCATCGGCTCGCCGGTTCCATAGGTATATGCCTGAAAAATAATTCCGGTATAGTACTGGTATTTACTGAGCATTCCGAAATCAAAGGAAATATATTTCTCGTATCCGTAATTCTTCATGATCTCGTAGATCTCTTCCAGTCTGGAAACTGCCTCCAGTGCACAGGCGTTGTTTGTAAGGCTTCTGGCCTTCTTTAAAACTTCTTCTGATCCGAACATCTGCGGGATTTCGATGAAAGCTTTCACCATGCTGTCCTTAATCTTCTGTTCTGCTACAAACTCTTCTACACCAAAAGAATTCTTCTGGGAGATCAGGGTGCGGAGACGTTCTTCTGCTTCCTGATCAAGTTCTGCTTCTTTTAATAAGGATTTAAAATAATCTACCTGTCCAACACTAACCTGGAATTCAGTCAGTCCTGCTGCCAGAAGACACTCAACTGTCATAGCAAGAAGTTCAGCATCTGCATCTGCAGATTCATCGCCGATTCGCTCTACGCCCATCTGAGTAGTTTCTTTAAGATGACCTCTGTAACTGGAATTATTGATGAATGTATTGCCTGTGTAACAGAGACTTACCGGTTCTTTATCCGGCGAAAAATAGGTAGCGCAGGCTCTGGATACGGACGGTGTGAAGTCTGGTCTGAGTACCAGAGTATTGCCTTCTCTGTCAAAAAATTTATAAAGTTCTTTAGATGGAATAGTTCCTACTTCACGGCTGAATACTTCAAAATATTCAAAAGTTGGAGTTTCTATATCTTCATATCCATAACGATGGAAGACACGATGAATTTTCTCCTGTACTTTCCTTTTCTGGCTGCATTCGCCATTGTAAATGTCTCTTACACCTTCCGGGGTATGAAAAATACGCTGCATGGTTTGGTCCTCCTGTGGTTATGTATTGTGGTTTCTTATAACTCTCAATTAATATTGTTCTCTTTGTTTTTACTTTAGTTTAGTAACGTGATACTAAGCTAATACGAAAACTAGGTAAAATTATAATGGGTTTTATTGGAATTGTCAATCCCTTCTCTTTAGTTATTTAATAAAGGACGCTCAGAAAGATAGTTTCTGAACTGGGTTATTCAATATGGAAGTCTGCGAGTGGCTGGGATGTGATGCATCATTTTTATAAACAAAATTCACCTGCATACAAGCATCTACCGCCAACAGCTTATTGCCTTTCGCAATTGAAGCAGAGAACTTACTTGATTTGATTAAACAGCGTAGAAATCTATTTTAATTCAGGTGCATTTGCAGGTATCTTAGAGATTCTTAGGCGAAAAAAAATCTGCGTTATGAGCCGGCTGCATCACTGTCTGAGCGCAGTTCACAACGGAGCGAGTTTGAAAAGACGGCTCATGCTTTTAGCAGATTTTTTTCGCCTTAGAAACTCTTAGATACCGAAACCGCACCTGAATTAAAATAGATTTCTACGCGTCCACTAATAAGAAATGAAATCACTCTTCTCTTTCATTTAAATCCATCTGAATCCCGTCAAGATAAGGAACAAGAAACCCACTCTTCTTATTTAAATAGTATTGGTCATCCAGTTCCTCCCGCCGGAAGCTTTTGCGTCCGCCTTCCTGCATTCGGTTCCAAAATATCATAAGATGGCGCAAGGGAAGATAGTAGAATTGGTTTTCGTGACTGTAGAATATAAGAAAAAATGCTACTCCTCCCTGTTTTTCAAATGCTTCCATGAATTCTACCTGATGAGGATGAATATTTGCGAGAGGAAAGGTGTCTGTGGCACATTCCTTGGCGTCAAAGCAGACGGGGATTCCCTGTACTGCTCCAATGTAATCTACAGTGCTTCGCTGTTCAAAGTAGGCCAGTGTAATGTGACGGTTCTCTTTATCCATACGGACGGGCGTTATCGGCGTCGGGATTTTCTGGATAAGTGCCAGTCCTTTTTCTCCGTATTGTTCGTTAGTGCGGTTTACAAGGTCTTCTAAAGTAGAGCCTCGTAACCCTCTGCTGTTCCAGGTTGCCACGGTGTTCCTCCATTGTACTGTTGAATTGTGTTTTCATTTTTACTGATATTTAAATCTGATCATCTTACACCTATCAGTCCAAATGATTGCCTATAGCAATTCCAGAAAATAATATAAACAAAATAGTTCCGTAAAATGTGAAAGGTTCCGTATTTATGGACTTACTATAATCATTTCAACAATTTTACAGACGGATAATACCGTATAATTGCTTTGCCGACAATTTCATCAAAAGTAACGAAACTGGTGGTTTTCCAGTAACGGGAGTCCTTTGAGTGGTTACGGTTATCCCCAAGTACGAAGTAGCTATTCTCAGGGACTTCGTATGGACCGAAGGTTCCTCTTGGTGCTTCGGGAACGAAACTGTCATCCAGAGGGATTTCCGAATCATTAATATACACTTTCCCGTCTGTGATCTGAACTTTTTCTCCGGGAAGACCGATGATTCGTTTGATGAAAAGCTGGCTCTCATCGTCGGGATATTTAAAAATAACGATGTCAAAACGTTCAGGGTCTTTTGTTTTCTTTGAGATCTCATGTCCAAACAAGTTCATATTGATTCCGTATGCCAGGCGAAATCCAAAGATACGATCTCCTGTCATGATGGTTTTTTCCATTGATTCTGATGGAATCTTAGCGTTGATAAGTATGACGTTATTTACGAGAGTCACGATCAGCACCACTACAATGATCATTTTTGCGTAATCCCATACTTCTTTCCAGATTTTCATGATATACCTCCTCCAGGCGTTCTTCTTTGATGATTTTGAAAAAAAGCTCCGGTACCGGCGCCACGAAGGTCTGGTCTGTTTCCGGAATTACTAATCTGTATGCATGGAGAAGCTGGTGTTTTACTCCATGACAAGAGTATCGTTTATTAAATTCACTGTCTCCGTATTTGGTATCGCCCAGCAACGGGTGACCTGTACCTGCAAGATGAGCACGAATCTGATGCGTACGCCCCGTAATGAGTTCCACTTCCAGAAGCGTCATTTTTCCATTGTTTCCCAATGGACGATAGCCTGTCTCAATCGGCAGAGAATCCGGGAACTCCTGCCTGCTTACCGTTACTTTGTTGGTCTTTTTATCTTTGTGCAGGTAACCTTTGATGTGAGCAGGTTTATCCAGCGATCCCTTTACCAGGCAGAGATAATATTTATGAAGAGTTCTGTCGTGGAAAATTCTGGACAGAAACTGAAGTCCAGAGAGGCTTTTGCCTGCACAGACCATTCCACTGGTATTGCGGTCAAGGCGATTACATACAGATGGTTTGAATGTTTTGAGCTGGTCTTCTGTAAGTTCACCTTTCTTCAGAAGATATCCGATCAGGTATTCCACCAGGGATGGTTTACCGTCATCCGCAGGCTGTGAAAGCATTCCTGCAGGTTTATTGATAATGATGATGTCGGAATCTTCATATATAATATCCAGGTTGCAGTAAGCACGTGCCACCTGGGTAGTTCCGGCGAATTTGTCAAAGGTTTCATCACTCAGAAATAGTTTAATGGTATCTCCCTTGAGAAGTTTTTCATTCCCTGTGGCTTTCCTGTCATTCAACGTGATGTTCTTCTTGCGAAGCATTTTGTAGAAGAAACTCTTTGGAGCTTCTTTGAGAAGTTTGGCCAGATATTTATCAAAACGCTGACCGGCTTCATTTTCTTCTATGATAAATTCTTTCATATTTTATTTTTCTTTCTTATACACTATATATTACTGTTCGTTCCACTCTCAACAACCTCAGAATGTTTTCCTGAACAATATTTATTTTTTAATACACTGTTATACTGGTGTTAGGGTCAAAAAGTATTTTGAACCTAACTTGATATCTACGAATTGCTGCGCTGCTAAGCAGCTCCCACAATTCTTATCCTATTACAGACAGATAGCCAGAATCGTCTGACGGATGAGTTCGTTTCTGGTAAGATCCGGGTATTTCTCGTCCGGAGTGAACTTAATTCCTTCTTCCAGACTTTCTTTGTGCTCATTCATGGAATCAAGACGTTCCAGGAACGGGCGGATATCTGTAAAAATTTTCACTGTAGCTTTGTAGCCGTTTTTGCGGACAATCTTCTGAGCATTCGTTTCCATGAAAGCCGCGTCAATTTTCGGATCACTGCTGTATGCTGCTACTGTGTTTCCACATACTGCTACTGCGTCAATGTAAGCACTCTTCTCATAGAAAGTCATATAGAGTTCATATGCCATATCCAGTTTTCCCTGATGAACACGTATTTTCTGATAGAGTGTGCTGTCCATTGGTCTGCATTTTAATATCATAATCAGGCTGACCATGGATTTGCAGGCCGGAAGACATCCTACTACTGCTACGACCGTCCATACAGTCATTCTGGTCTTGAAATAAATCCAGGATGTAAAAAAAATAAATAATGGCACTGAAAAAAGAATGGCCGTAATAATCAGGCGGCGTTTCTTTTCACTTTTGAAATATCCGAAGTCACCTTTGGAAATTTTTTTAGATGTTTTCTGATTTGTCTTTACTGTCACTTGCGTCCTCCTCTGGAGTTTTTCTTATGTGCATTTCGTATTGTGTTCTTCTTGGATACTGAAATATTTTTATTGTTCTTTCGGGAATTTCCCTGACCTTTTCCAGGCGTTTTCGTTGTTCGGCTGTTTCCTTTTCCCTGATGTTCACCATGATTTTCACGTATCGGACGGATCAGACATTTCGGACCATATCCTACCAGATCCATTCTGCCAGTCATCTTCAATCCTTCCAGTACCAGTTCTCTGTTTGCAGGATTTTTATACTGCATCAGAGCACGTTGAATAGCTTTCTCATGCGGATTCTTCGGAACATAGACCTTTTCTCCCGTGAGAGGATGGATTCCCGTATAATACATACAGGTAGAAAGAGTAGACGGTGTCGGATAAAAATCCTGCACCTGTTCCGGTGTAAAACCAAGATCACGAACATATTCAGCAAGTTTTACTGCCTCTTTCATGGTACATCCCGGGTGAGAAGACATAAAATATGGCACTGCATACTGCTGCTTTCCGGTCTTCTTATTAGCTGCATTATAATCATTAAGAAACTGCTGGTATACACTGTGACTTGGTTTCCCCATATATTTCAACACCTGATCCGAAACATGCTCCGGTGCCACTCGTAACTGTCCGCTTACATGATGCTCTACCAGTTCACGAAGAAAAGTTTTATCCTTATCTGCCACTACATAATCAAAGCGCACCCCGGAACGGATAAACACTTTCTTAACGCCAGGAATCCTGCGCAGTTTTCGAAGTAATGAAACATAGTCGGAATGATCTACTGTCAAATTCTTACATGGTGTCGGAAAAAGACATTGCTTGTTCTTACAGACCCCCTTGGTAAGCTGTTTCTGACAAGAAGGCTGGCGGAAGTCTGCTGTTGGACCGCCTACATCATGGATATAGCCCTTGAAATCAGGATCTCTTGTCATTCTGATGGCTTCTTCAATCAGAGATTCGTGACTTCTGGTCTGAAGAATCCTTCCCTGATGAAATGTCAAAGCACAAAAATTACAGCCTCCAAAGCACCCTCTGTTGCTTGTCAGACTGAATTTAATCTCCTCTAATGCCGGGATTCCGCCCATCTTATCATACATTGGATGGACCTTCTCTGTATAGGGAAGTGCATAAACATCATCCATCTCCTCCTGTGACAGAGGCATTGCCGGAGGGTTCTGTACAATATATCCTTTTGTTCCATAAGACTCTGCCATTGGTTTTGCACTAAATGGATCCGTATTCTGATATTGAACTGCAAAGCTGTCTGCATAAGCCTTCTTGTCCTCTTTTACCTCTTCATAAGATGGCAGAACGATAGGGTCGTAAACCCTGGACAGATCTTTGCACTTAAATACAGTCCCTGCGATAAAAGTAATCTCCTCTACAGGAAGTCCACTGTCTAAGGCTTCTGCAATCTCTATAATAGAATGTTCGCCCATTCCATAGGAAATCAGATCTGCACCTGAATCCAAAAGCACACTGTGTTTTACTTTATTATCCCAATAATCATAATGCGCCAGTCGTCTCAGGCTGGCTTCAATCCCGCCCAGAATAATGGGCGTCTTTTTATAGGTCTGACGTATCAGATTGCTGTATACGATCACCGCACGGTCAGGGCGAAGTCCCATCTGACCACCAGGAGAATAAGAATCCTTCTGCCTGTGTTTTTTGGACACTGTATAGTGATTTACCATGGAATCCATGTTACCCGCTGATACCAGAAATCCAAGACGCGGTTCTCCAAATATCTGAATACTCTCTTTCTTCTTCCAGTCCGGCTGACTGATAATTCCTACTTTATATCCTCGGCTCTCCAGCAGTCTGCTGATGATCGCCGTACCAAAGGAAGGATGGTCCACATAGGCATCGCCTGAAATATAGGCAAAGTCTACCTGATCCCACCCTCTTTCTTTCATTTCTTTTTTATTTACCGGTAAAAAATCCTGCATTTATATCTTTCCTCGTATGTACCTGATAATTGTATCTGCTATTGCCGGCTGACTGCATAAGTCATCCCCTGCAATATCCTGATCAGATCAATCATAAAATAAGCCTTTCTATTCTCAGACATGATGATACACTGCCTGTGCACGGTAGCCTTCTGAAATAATATCAAGCTGTCTGTGAAATCGTTTCAGCTGCTGGAGATCTTTTGTCCGGAATACTCTCAGGAATTCGTCCTGGATTTTCATAATCTCCCGCTTGTTTGCGATCTTATACAGATTCTCGATATTGATCAGAATATCCTTCACCAGATTCGACTGCATCTGGGAAGAATTCTGTGCATCCATAATCTCATTTCGAACAGATGACATCTCATGATCAAGGGCATTAATCGCATCTGCAGCATTGCTCAGACGTTCTGCCACATGCTCAGGCATATCCCCTTTATATTTATATTGGAGGGAATGCTCAATAGTTGCCCAGAAATTCATTGCCATGGTTCTGATCTGAATCTCAGCCTGAAGTTTCTTCGGTCCGTTAATAGTGTCTACTGTATAGTAAATAATCAGATGGTAGCTTCTATAACCGCTCTGTTTAATATGTTTCAGATAATTCTTCTCACTCTTTATTATCATATCGCTTCTTTTCTGGATTATAGAAGCGACCGTCTCTATATCCTCTTCAAACTGGCAAATAATACGGATACCTGCTATATCTTCCAGTTCTTCCTCCATTTTTTCCATCGGAATATGTTTACGCTGCATTTTCTCAAGGATACTGCTCACACTTTTAACTCTGCCTTCAACCTGTTCGATCGGGCAGTAAATATCATTCTCTTTGCATTCCTCGATAATGTGGGTGAATTTAACTTTCAGCTCTCTCACAGCCAGTTCATACGGGCACAAAATGCTTCTCCATAACTGTATTTCCATTCTCACTCGCTCCTTGCATTTCATACATTTTGTTATTATAGCATAGATTAAAAAAAATATCTCGCTAATATGAATAGTTTCTGATTTTTTTAGAAATGGCTTTCAGTACCCAGTACGGGTTTACGCTCAATTCCTCATAATGCGGTGTCCTGATGTAAATTCCCAGATGGAGATGAACCGGGAACATACCCTGCGTGCCTTCACCGCCATAACCTGTATTTCCCATATATCCCAGAATATCTCCTGCAGATACTTCTTCACCTGTCCGAAAATTCTTCTCATATGCATCTAAATGGGCATAATAAAAATACCCGCCTTTTGGGGCACGTATTCCGATTCTGTAGCCGCCCAAAGGAAGCCAGCCGATATTCTCCACTACACCATCTGTAATACTCAAAACCGGATAAAATCCCGGTTCTTTCTCTGTACCAAATAAATCGCAGCCTTCATGTGTGCGCGGGCCTCCGTAATCTCTGGGTGCACCATAGGAATTCTCGAAATAAATCTCTGTAGATGGAATGGGAAAATATTTCAGATCCGACCACACAGACTGGTAAGCATCTTTCAACTGCTCATATTCTGCCGGTTTATACTTCTTATATGGTGTACTGTCAGGCAGTATCTGTTTTGGATAAAAATCCGAATTCAGCATAGTCGCAGTCAGAATATCAGCAAAACCATCTGTACCAACCTTCGTATCCTCTGTCATCTTCTGCAAGCCGCAATATAAACCAGACGTTACATACTGCTGCCTGAAATCAATCTGTTCACAGGAATCTTCTTTCAAACCAGACGCCCTGCTGCGTAGTTCCAATGTTGTCTGTATCACAACAATTACAAGCAAAAGAACCAGCAATGACAAAATATACCGAAACAGAAAAGTCCGTGAGTCGTACGGATTAAACATTTGAGATACCTCCGCATTCTGATACAATATATGCAAAGAACTAACTATATAGAACTGATATCTTTAAGTTTTATCTTATATGATACAGCAGCGAGAGGACGTTAGACCATGATGACATTTGCAGGAGTTCTAGTAGTACTTGGCTTCGGGGAATCTGCGTTATTCTCAAATTGCTCACTGTCTGAGCCGCCCAGCGGCGAGTTTGAGCAATTTAAGAATGTTTTTAGCAGATTTTCCGAAACCTAGTACTATTTAACTCCGAAACCGAATCATGGTCTAACGTCCTCTCGTTGCGTACTTTAATCAGATAATTCAAAATGCACTCCATCATCTTATCATGACAGAGTGCATATACTATTTTCTTATCAGTCTTTCAATGTTTCCAGAACTTTCACCAGATATTTCCATACTCTCTCTGTAGAAGAAACACTGAGCACTTCCTCTGAAGTATGAATATCCTTCATATCCGGTCCAAGAGATACACAATCAAGCCCTTCCATCTTCTTATAGAAAAGACCACACTCAAGTCCCGCATGGATTGCTACTACATTCGGTTTCTCACCATACATTTCTTCGTATACCTCTACCATCTTATCGCGAAGCGGAGAATCTTTACGGTACTCCCATGCAGGATATACACCCTGTCTCTCATATTCTCCACCAAGAAACTCTGTCAGATACTGGATCTTGTCAGAAAGTGCATCGCGCGCTGTTTCCACTGAACTTCTGATACTGGAGCTTCCCAGTACTTCATCTTCAGATGTTTTCAGAATACCAATATTGGTAGATGTTTCTACCAGTCCCTCAATCGTTCCACTCATTTTCTGAACACCATACGGCACATTTACAAGGAAAAATACCACTTTTTCTTTGCTTGTCGGATGGAAAACTTTTACTTCCTTCTCTCCATCATCTGAAACAGTTACTGTGATTCCCTCATCAGTTCCTGCATATTCTTCTCTCCATGCATTCTGCATATAAGCCGCATATTCTTCAACTGCTTTCAGATCTTCTTTAAGAATAAGAAGTTCTGCAACAGATTCTCTTGTAATAGCGTTATCTTTCTGACCACCCTGTACACTGATCAGCTCATAATCAGCTGCTTTTTTAAGTCCATAAAGAAACTTACCCAGCAAAGAGTTTGCGTTTGCACGATTCTTATCAATTTCAGCGCCGGAATGGCCACCCATCAGTCCGCTGATCTTAACTGTCAGTTTCTCACCTTTTGCTTCCAGTCTTGTTACCGGGATATGGCTGACTCCGGAAAGTCCGCCTGCACAGCTGATCCAGAGACTTCCTTCTGCTTCGGAATCAAGATTGATAAATCTTCTTCCTTTTAACACACTGCAATCGAACCCAACTGCTCCAAGAAGTCCAATCTCTTCATCTACAGTAATAAATACTTCAAGTGGCGGATGTGCGATTGTATCACTCTCCAGAAGCGCAAGCCCATAAGCCACTGCAATTCCATCATCACCACCAAGAGTGGTTCCGTTTGCAGAAATATAATCACCCTCCACAGAAAGATTTAAGCCATCCTTTGTGAAATCATGCTCTACATCAGGACGCTTCTCACATACCATATCCATATGTCCCTGAATAATAACAGTAGGAGCATTCTCATATCCTGCTGTTCCTGGTTTGTAGATAACTACATTATTCATCTCATCCTGTATATAGTCCAGCCCATGGTCTTTCGCAAACTGTACCAGGTAATCACTGATCTGCTTTGTATTTCCTGATCCGTGAGGGATCTTACAGATTTCCTCAAAATAATGAAATACTCTTTTTGGTTCGCAATTCTCTAAAACTGCCATAATTACATTACCTCCAAAAATCACACTTTTTTCTGATAAAGTATCTGTTCAGATATATTTTACTTGAATACTATAGCATTTATTTTTATTCTGTGCCATATAAATTTTATAAAGAATTTCTAAAACTGATTGCTGTTCATATCCGAACATTTTCTGACTCATATGAATATAAACAGCAACTTTAGAATGGTGCCTATGGAACATATTATAACCGATAATAGATTTTCACTTTCCAATATTCAACAAAAAGCAAAAAAATTTCTTTCTTTCTGCGCAGTCTTTGGTCTCCTGATTTTTCTTTTAATACATCCGTCAGAAAGTCTAGAATGTGCCAAAGCAGGAATGACATTGTGGCTGAATACGTTGATTCCTACTCTGCTGCCTTTCATAATCCTTACAGGGACACTCACACATATAAACAGTATCCAAAAACTTCTGGCACCTCTTGAATCTTTTTTTCGCATTGTGCTTGGCGTCAGTATCTGGGGCGGTTACATATTTGTACTTGGCATGCTGTGCGGCTACCCTCTGGGAGCAAAACTGGCTTCTGATCTGTATACATCCCGCAAGATCAGCAAAAAAGAAGCACTGTATCTTACCACGTTCTGCAATAATGCAAGTCCGGCTTTTATCATCACTTATCTGAACAAATTGTGCCTTAAAAATACAATCCCTGTTTCATTGATTTTTATCAGTATTTTTTCTGCAAATCTGATTTGTATGCTATTCTTTCGATTTGCAGTATACAAAAATTCTATATACAGCTTTACAGTATCTGCGCCTTTAAAAAAAGAAACATCTCATACAGCTTCACAGGAAAGCATTCTGGATGTTTCTATTATGAATGGTTTTGAAACAATCACCCGGCTTGGAGGTTATATTCTTCTCTTTTCTATCCTGGCCGGATGTATCAGATATTATCATCCGTTTCCGGTATTTTATCAGTATCTGTTATTGGGATTTACCGAAATTACTACCGGTCTTTCTATTATCGCATCTTCAGAATTGCCGGCTATAACACGTATCCTTATATCGGTTTCTGCCACATCATCCGGTGGACTATGTATTCTTGCACAGACCCGAAGTATCCTTCACCGTGATCTCAGCCTGCTGCCTTATATTATTTCGAAATGTGTCAGTGCAGTTCTTACATCAATCATTCTTTACTGTCTGATATAACAAAAATTTGGTTAAAATGTTCCCTACCTGCAGCAAACAGATCTGCCTGCAATTCCAATAATCTTCTCAACACGAAAGAATCCTGCTTGCAGGATTCTCCGCCTGCGGCGAGGGGGCGCTCCAGCGACATGATTCCTCTCCGACGCAGTGCGATCCTACCCTGAGTTTATTATGTCATAGGAACATTACACAGTAATTTCCTATGACATAATAAACTCAGGGCCAGGAACTGTTCCTGACCCTGATATGTTCATATTTATTACTCTTAGTTGTCACCCAGATCATCTAACAGATCATCATCCTTATCCTCTTCATCATGATAAGAACCTGTGATTGCAGCTGCCTGTGCTGTCTGAGGTGCAAGTTCCTGACGGTTGTGGTTAACAACATCAAGACAACTCTGCAGAGAATCGATAAATGTTTTATATTTAACACCTGCATCTTCTAATGTTGTATTAAGAACACTGCCAATATTTGCCATCATATCATCTGTATAAGTGATAGCACTGAGGCGAATACTGTTTGCATCCTGTGTTGCAGAATCCAGAATCTCCTGAGCCTGCTTGTTTGCTGCATTGATGGTATCATTTGCCTGTGCATATGCTTTCTGCATGATTTCATGCTGAGTTACCAGTTCCTGAGCTCTTGCCTGCGCATCTGCAATCAGAGCATCAGCTTTAGACTGTGCATCCTCAAGGATAGCGTCTTTATTATTGATGATCTTCTGGTAACGTTTGATCTCATCCGGAGTTTTCAGACGGAGTTCTCTCAGAAGTTCTTCGATTTCTTCTTTATTTACAACAATCTTGGTAGTTGACAGTGGCTGAAATTTACAGCTTTCCACATATTCCTCGATTTCACCGATAATCTGTTCAATTCTGCTGCTCATAGTATATACTCTCCTTATTTTCTCTATTTCTCATCTGCTCTTTGCTGTAACTTGCTGATGACTGCATCAGTTATTTCCTTTGGTGCAAATTTACTCAGGTCGCCGCCAAAATTAGCAATCTCTTTCAATATAGTGGAACTTAGGTATGCGTATTCCAGGCTTGTGGTCAGAAATACCGTATCCACATCCGGTGCAAGTACCCTGTTTGTTTGGGCCATCTGAAGCTCATACTCAAAATCCGTAACTGCACGAAGCCCACGTATGATTACCTGAGCGTGATTTTCTCTGGCAAAATTTACTGACAATCCCTCAAATGGTTTTACCTCAACGTTAGGAATGTCCTGAGTTGCCTTTTTTAATATATTAACACGTTCTTCTACAGAAAACAACGGACTTTTTGAAGAATTGTGTAAAACGCCTACGATAACCTTATCAAAAGATACTGCTGCTCTGCGGATCACATCAAGATGACCATAAGTAGCAGGGTCAAAGCTTCCTGGATATACTGCTATTTTCATGTATTTCTTACTCTCTCTTTCTTCCGGCACCTGTGCATGAAAATATGATCATCATCTGCATATCAGTTAAATAGCATTACTTTTTGCAGATAACAATCTTCATACACGTTCTAAAAATACGTGCTTATTAGTTTTATACTCTTTTGAACGAAGCTGCCTGTAACCGAGAGATTCCACATAACTGAAATCCGTCTGCAGATCTGCCTCTACAATAATAAGGGTCTTCTCATCAACAACTGTACTGTCTTTAAGATATTCCAGTACCTGACGTTCCAAGTCATTATTATATGGCGGATCCATAAAGATAATGTCAAAGACACCTTTTCCTTCAAGGGAACGCAGGGCCTGCAGCACGTCCATGTTTAGCAGTTTACCATCTTCTGCAAGTTTTGTAAATGCAAGATTTTCCTTAATACAAGATGCAGCTTTCGGATTCTTCTCCACAAATACTGCATAAGAAGCGCCTCTGCTTAACGCTTCAATACCAATTCCGCCGCTTCCTGAAAAAAGATCAAGAAAACGACATTCCAGAAGTTCAGGCTGCAGAATATTAAACAATGTTTCTTTAATTCTGTCGGTAGTAGGTCTTGTATCCATTCCTGGAACAGTTTTTAAATTAAGCCTTCTGGCCTTTCCTGCGATCACTCTCATTTCAGATTCAGTCTCCAATCCAGGTCGCCTCTTGCGAGTCCTAAAATAAGAAGTTCTGCAGTGGCAATGTTTGTCGCTACAGGAATATTGTACTGGTCACATCTTCTCACAATACTTGTGATATCCGGTTCTTTTGGATCGATCATAACTGGATTGTAGAACAAAATGACCATATCCAGATCCTGACGCTCTACCATTTCCATAAACTGCTTGTCTCCACCAATACTGCCGGCAAGGAATTTATGCACATGAAGGCTTGTCGCTTCTTCTATTCTCCGTCCGGTTGTACCTGTGGCATAGACCTCATGTTTGGCAAGTATATTCTTATAAGCGATGCAGAAATCTTCTATCAGTACTTTTTTGCTGTTATGTGCGATTATACCTAAGTTCATAGTTTCTCCTCTCCGATTCTCCCATTTATTTTGCGAATTCTTTCCATTCTTCACAATTCTAAATGTAATTATAACAAAGTACTAAATAAAACGCAATTAAAACTTGAAAAACGTACACAATTCATAATTTATTAATATTTTCTATATGTATAGATTTCCTGAGGTATGTATATGCCTCTTTTAAAGATCTAATTGTCCGTTCCATTAATACAATTTATCAGGAAAAGTTTGTCATCGGACAAAAACAATGCCGCTTTATCTCCGATATCATAAACATATGATACAGCAATAAAGCGACATCATTTCATTTTTTAGTGATATTATCCCAACAATCAGCTACACTCTATATCTGATTCTGTCATATGGTTTTGAGACAGTATCTTAGTACTGCTGTCCACCCTGGGAACCGGAACCACTGGACATCTGTCTTTCCTGGGCTTCGATCATTTTCTTGACCATATATCCGCCGACAGATCCGTTCTGTTTGGAAGTCAGGTTTCCGTTATATCCATCTGTAAGCGGCACGCCTAATTCATTTGCAACCTCGAATTTGAAACGGTCTAACGCACCTTTTGCTTCCGGTACTGCTGCCTGGTTAGAAGATTTTGTGTTTGACATATCAATTTCCTCCTTGGTTGTCATTTTCATTTTTGATTGTATTGATGTTACAATGCTAGTATATGAAAACCAAGAAATAATACACTGGAAGTTTTCTCTTGAGCAGGAAGACCATGGAAAATCTTATTTTTTATCCAACAGCAATTTGATTTTAGACACAAATAAATCAAACGCAATATCATTTTTACCACTGTTGATCACAATATCCGCTTTAGAACGTGTTGGTTCTACATAGAGATAATGCATCGGTTTTACAGTTGTCAGATACTGTTTGATAATACCGTTGAGATCTCTTCCGCGCTCTTCTACGTCACGGGAAATTCTACGCAAAATTCTCTCGTCTGCATCTGCTTCCACATATACTTTGATATCCAGAAGATCCCGCACTCTTGGATCTGCCAGCAGCAGAATTCCCTCTACCAGAATAACCGGCTTCGGATCAATACGGATTACTTCGCTGGAACGGTTATGTTTAGTATAATCATATACTGGACACTCAATAGATTTTCCCTCTTTCAGTTGCTTCAGATGTTCCACCAGAAGTTCTGTCTCCAGTGAATCCGGATGATCATAATTTACGGTTACTCTCTGTTCAAAAGGAACTCCATCCTGTCTGCGGTAATAATTATCATGATAAAGAACAACTACGTCATCCCCAAAATATTCCTTAATTCTATTTGTAAAAGTAGATTTACCAGAGCCGGAACCTCCGGCAACTCCGATCACAATGCTTCCCATCTTTTTATCCTCCATTGGCTGTATCATCCTATTTTTCATCTCTATCCTGTGTATTATAATTCAGTCCAAATTCTTCCGGCATAAAACGCGGACAGATATTTTCAGAAGTACAGATTACTGTAGAAGAAAGACGTGTACCGATTCCACATGCTTCCTTTAATGTTTTTCCATAAGTAAGTCCTGCACAGGATCCCGCAAAAAAAGCATCTCCTGCCCCTGTGGTATCAACTACATCTACTTTCATAGCCGGGCAGACGCCACACTCTCCATTTTGATCCGCATATACAGCGCCCTGACCACCCATTGTAACGATCATCTGAGGAATACGTGCTGATTTCACACGTTCTGCCAGGATCTTAGCCATTTCCTCCGGCTCTGTCTGGCTGTAATCTTCAGAAAAGAGAATCCCCGCTTCCTGTTCATTACAGACAAAACATGACGTTCTCTTCAGGAAATCTCTGCGTTCTACAGCGATGCTCATGTTGGATACCATTGCGTATACTTTTTTATTATATTTCTCTGCATACGCAAATGTCTTCTTGACAATTTCCCTGTCTGTATCAATCTCTATGGCAATGCTGTCTGCATCCTTAAAAATCTCATCACCACATTCATCCAGAATATACTCTACAGGTGTATGATCCGGTCTCTTTGAAACAGAAGCAACCACATCTCCGTTATTATCAAAAATTGCCAGCCAGGTTCCCATACCATTTGGTACCTTACGCATAAATCTGGTGTCTACTTTATGACGTTCCAGCTTACGGACAACTTCTTCACCTATTGCATTATCATCTACAAGACCGATAAAAGTCGGCTTCAGTTCCAGATTTGCGATATCCTCTGCAACATTTCTGCCTACACCGCCGTGAATCTGTGCAATGGTTCCTACATTTCTTCCCTGAGGGATATAAGATGCTATCGAATATCCTTTTATATCAATAAATACATCTCCTATCACAACGATTCCCATATTTTGAATTTACTCCTTTGCACTTTTATTCTTTTTCATCTTTTTGAAGACCATTTTTATATATCACTGTTCCGTACAGAACGGACAGCAGTTTTTTCACGTTCTTATTCTGGCCATTATTATCATGATAGCATAAAATACTTTGTCCGTAAAGTTTCTAATTTTTTCGATCTTATTCGCTCAGGAAAAATGTTACTGTTCACTCCTTCGGCAATACGATTAGTAGGACATAACCTGTAACAGTAACGGAAAAATCCTTTCCGGAAGATTTTTTTATCGTAAAAACATTACAAAATAATTTCCTGTGACATAAAAAAGATCCCTGTTTACTGTTATTCCCAGCTAAACAATAAACAGGGATCTTACCCGATCCGGATCAGACAGATATTCGCAATCTTTTTTGTTACTTGGTTTGAGTCAGGCGGATAAAATCATCCGCTTCGCTACTTTCTTGATTCGGTTAGAACAAAGGAATATTTAAACCGATCATATGAACGACCAGTGCTGCTGCCCATGCGACCACACACTGCCACAAAACCACGCCTGCTGCCCATTTACCACCAAGTTCACGCTTCACAGATGCAATTGCAGCTACACACGGAGTATAAAGCAGGCTGAACACAAGCAGTGATGCCGCTGCCAATGAATTCAATACAGCCGCTATGTTTCCGCCAAAAAGTACTTCCAGAGTAGATACTACACTCTCTTTTGCCATAAACCCGCTGATGAGAGCGGTACAGATTCTCCAGTCTCCCAGTCCAAGAGGTTTGAATATCGGAACCAAGAGCCCGGATATCATTGCCAGAATACTGTCAGATGAATCTTTTACCAGATTCAGATGCAGATCAAAGCTCTGGAGAAACCAGACTACCATAGTCGCAAGCAGAATTACAGAGAACGCTCTCTGCAGGAAATCTTTCGCTTTTTCCCAAAGTAGCTGTGCTACATTCTTTGCCCCGGGCAGACGATAATTCGGAAGTTCCATAACAAACGGCACCGGATCTCCTTTAAAAAGAGTTCCATTGTACAGAAGCGCCGCCAGAATTCCAACCAGGATACCCAGTAAATAAAGCCCTGTCATGATAAATCCGCCTTTTTTCGGAAAGAACGCATTTACAAAGAAAGAATAAATTGGAAGCTTCGCGGTACAACTCATAAACGGAGTAAGCAAAATAGTCATCTTTCTATCACGTTCACTTGTAAGAGTTCGTGTTGCCATAACCGCCGGAACTGTACAGCCAAAACCAATCAGCATCGGCACAATACTTCGTCCGGATAATCCAATCTTACGCAGGAGCTTGTCCATCACAAATGCTACACGGGCAATATAGCCACTGTCTTCCATAAGGGACAGAAAGAAAAACAGCGTTACGATGACCGGAAGAAAACTCAGGACACTTCCAACGCCTGTAAAAATTCCATCAATCACCAGACTGTGCATAGCACTGTTGACATTAGCCGCAGTCATAGCTGCATCCGCCAATGCAGAAATCTGATCGATACCCGCTTCCAGAATTCCCTGCAGCCATGCACCGATCACATTAAATGTCAGGTAAAAGACAAGTGCCATAATTCCTATAAAACATGGAATAGCCGTATATTTTCCGGTCAGGATTCTGTCTATCTTTTCACTTCTGATCCTCTCTTTGCTTTCTTTCGGTTTCACAACTGTATGTTCACATAACCGTTCAATAAAGTCAAAGCGCATATCTGCAATCGCCGCACTTCTGTCCAGCTGACGTTCTGTTTCCATCTGCTGAACAATATGCTCCAGCATCTCTGTCTCATTTGTATCCAGCTTCAGCTGTTCAAGAATCAAAGGATCACCCTCGATTGCCTTGGTTGCAGCAAAACGCGCCGGAATTTCTGCCTGAGCAGCATGATCCTCGATTAAATGCATTACTGCATGGATGCAACGGTGAACTGCACCATCATGATCATTTTTATCACAGAAATCCTGTCTCAGCGGGCGTTCCTGATACTTTGCTATATGTAACGCATGATCTACCAGTTCATTTACACCCTCATTCTTTGCAGCAGAAATAGGAATAACCGGTACACCCAGAAGCGCTTCCATCATATTTACATCAATAGAGCCCTGATTTCCCAGTACCTCGTCCATCATATTCAATGCTACAACCATAGGAATATCCATTTCCAGAAGCTGCATGGTCAAATATAAATTTCGTTCTATATTGGTCGCATCTACAATATTGATGATCGCACAAGGTTTCTCATTCAGGACAAAATTTCTGGAAACGATTTCTTCACTGCTGTAAGGTGACATAGAATAAATTCCCGGCAGATCAGTAATCTCTGTATCCGGATGACCTTTAATGGATCCTGTTTTACGGTCTACTGTTACACCTGGAAAATTTCCTACATGTTGATTGGATCCTGTCAGTTTATTAAACAGCGTCGTTTTTCCGCAGTTCTGATTTCCTACTAATGCATAGGTCAGTGTTGATCCCTGCGGTACCGGATGCTCATCTTTTTTGGAATGATATTTTCCATTTTCTCCCAGACCCGGATGGTCTGTTTCTTTCAACAGTTCAATTCCTTCGTGGCTTCTGCTTCTTTTGGGAATCTGTTCAATTTCTATTTGTTCCGCTTCTGCAAGTCTCAATGTTAGTTCATACCCGTGAATCTGTAATTCCACAGGATCACCCATAGGTGCAAATTTCACCACTGTTATTTCCGCTCCCGGAATCATACCCATATCCAGAAAATGCTGACGCAGAGCTCCCTTCCCGCCGACAGATCTGATCACTGCGCTTTTTCCTATTTCCAAATCTCTTAATGTCATTATCATTCGCTCTTCCTTTGTTTTTGCTTTCAATATTATTGTTTTATATTGATTATTTTTCTCAATAATATATTCCTATTGAAGATAGCTTATCCTAACTGATAATTTTTGTCAAGTAAAGAGCGTACTGAATTTCTTTTCCTGAAATCTGATATTTTCGCAATATAACAAAAACCCAGATGAATATATTTTATCACCTGAGTTTTTATAATCACATCCGCCGAATCATTAACCCGCCCGGACGATTCTTTAATTTTGTTTAATTCGTAAATTTAAAACAGACTTCTCTGCTTTATTTATTACCTCTTATGTATCAGAGTCCGATAGCCCCTGTTACATCACCATTGATTACATAATATGCTTTATATTCTTCTGGTTTGATATAAATCTTAACGTCTTTAAGATCTTTCTCTTTTTTGCCCATTTCTTCTGTCCAGATTTTCTTAACATTCTCTAAGACATCTTTTGCATATACTTCTCTGCCCATGAACTGAACATATACTTCTGCAGTTACTTCTTTCTTTGTTGTTCTTCTTGTTGTAGTCTTCTTTTCTGCAGCAGCCTTTTCAGCCGGTTTCTCAGCAGCCTTCTTTGTTGTTTTTCTTGTTGTGGTCTTCTTTACTGTTGTTTTAGCAGCCTCTTTTTTAACAGGTTCTTTCTTGGCAGGTTCTTTAGCTGCTTTTGTTGTTTCTTTTACGGTCTCTTTTACAGTTTCTTTTGCATCTGCTTTTACTGTCTGTTTAGCTGCAGATTCCTTTACTGCTGTCTCTTTTTTTACTGTTTCTTTTTTGTCAGCTTCTTTGTTTACAGCTACTTCTGCAGCAGTTGTCTTTGCAGGAGCCTCTTTAACTTTGGTTGTCTTCGCAGTGGATGTGTTGAGATCTGCTGTAGTTGTTTTTGTTGCCATATGATAGCCTCCTTACAAGGTATAAGTATTCTTTTACGGAAATAGAATACTACGAATCTCCTGCTTTTGCAATGTTTTTTACCTTTATATAGATAAAATAACAACAAATAAAGTACTTTTGTCTTGCTTCACGGCAGCCCATTTTGTGCAATATTACATATAATCATCGAAACTTTCACAAAATATTTTAACCAGATCAAGTATGTCCCCTGTTTCAATTGCGAAAAGCAATAGCAGTGGGTGGGGACTTGCTTGTCTCAGGAAGGGTGCAAGCTCTTTCTGATAAACTGCGGAGCAGTTATTTGGTGTAGAGCCACGTAGCGAAGCGGATGATTTTATCCGCTTGACACATAATCAAGCAGATATTCGCAATTATAATCCAAGGTTCTGCAAATCTTCTTTCATATACTCAGACAATTTTTTCTGTAGTTCGTGATTCTGCGGAAGACTCAGGTCTTCATCAAGAGAAAGAATATCTGCAGCAGTCTCACTGGCTGCCTTTAAAATATCTGCATCCTGATAAATATCTCCCAGCTTAAATTCCAGCAGACCACTCTGTCGAATTCCAAACAGATCACCGGGGCCGCGAAGTTTCAGATCTTCTCCTGCAATATAGAATCCATCATTAGATTTATTCAAAATTTCCAGACGTTTGGAAGTTTCTTTTGCATCACTTCCCTGCATAAAAATACAATATGACTGATATTCTCCACGACCTACACGTCCGCGAAGCTGGTGAAGCTGTGCCAGGCCAAAACGTTCAGCATTCTCTACCATCATTACCGTCGCATTCGGCACATTTACCCCTACCTCCACGACAGTTGTTGATACAAGAATCTGAACTTCACCTGCTGCAAAAGCCTCCATGACTGCATTTTTCTCTTTCGCTTTCATCTTTCCATGAAGAGATGCCACATGAATATCCGCTGGAAAAATATTTCGAAGTTTCATCGTATAATCCAATACGTTCTCTCCATCCATACCTTCACTCTCCTCCACCATCGGACAGATCACATAAACCTGACGGCCCTGACGAATCTGTTTTTCCATAAAAGAGTAGGCTTTTGGCCGATAAGAAGTATCCACAACACAATTCTTAATAGGGAGTCTCTGCGCAGGAAGCTCATCGATCACAGAAATATCCAGATCTCCATATATAATGATAGCAAGGGTTCGCGGAATCGGCGTAGCGCTCATAACCAGCACATTAGGAGGATTTCCCATAGTAGTCAATGCCTCTCTCTGTTTTACACCAAAACGATGCTGTTCATCTGTAATGACCAGACCAAGGTTATTGTACTGCACTTTCTCCTGTATCAACGCGTGTGTTCCTATTACTATATTTGCCTCTTTTGATGCGATCAGAGCATATTTTTCCCGTTTCTCTTTCGCTGTATCTGACCCGGTCAATAATACCGGATGTCCAAAATTTATGTTCTGTTCCTGAAGCAATTTTTCCATTGCCTGAAAATGCTGTCTGGCAAGAACCTCCGTAGGAGCCATCAACACCGCCTGATAACCATTTTCTGCAGTCATGATCATTGCAAGAAACGCCAGAATCGTCTTACCACTTCCAACATCTCCCTGGATCAGTCTGGACATCAGCGCCTGGCCACTTAGGTCCCGTTCAATCTCATGCCATACATTTAACTGCGCATTTGTCAGATCATAAGGCAGATTCTCTATAATCTGCTCCGTAGTCCATACCGGATGCATAGGAAAAGCATTCGGCGCCTCTTCTGTCTTTTCCTTCAGCATCTGCACAGCAAGAATAAACAAAAGAAACTCATCAAATACCAGACGTCTTCTGGCAGATAATAACTCCTGCATATTTTGGGGAAAATGTATCGCAGGAACCGCAAAATTCCTGTCTGCCAGATGATATTTTTCCTTATACTCATCTGCCAGATACTCTACCTGAAGTTTCTGCTCATCCAACACCTGATGGATCAGTTTCACGATCGTCTTATTAGAAAGTCCCGCTGTCAGTCCATAAATTGGCTGAAGACTGTGTAGTATCTCCTCATAAGCCGCCGGAGTAAAAATCTCCGGATGCTCCATTTGCAGCTTTCCCTGCTTTCTGGCAACACGCCCACGCAGAACAAATCTGCTGCCTTTCCTGACTGTAGAGCGTAAATAAGGTGCATTAAACCATGTAACAGAAATCTTCCCTGTAAGATCTGCTACAGTAGTCGTTATGACCTGAAGATTTCGTACTTGATTTACATACACACCTGCCGTAACCGTTGCAGAAATCGCCGCGACAGCCCCCTCCTCCAGAGACTGAATTTCCACCGGTTCCTCATATGCATCATAATTACGCGGATAATAACTCAACAAAGACTCTATATCCGTAACCCCAATTTTTCCAAACAGCTTCTCCGTTTTCTCGCCCACACCCTTGAGGGTTCGCAAAGACGTTGACATATATCACCGATTCCTTTCTATAGAAAATAATTCACAAAAGCCAAGCAAATATTCCTATGATTGTTTCCAATAATTAATAACAAAACACTTTTTCATCCGTCAAATATTATTCAAAATACTCTCACATGTTCAAATACCAGGCAGGAAAATTATTTGTTTGGGGTGCATTTGCAAGGCACTTAGATATTCTTAGCTGGTCAAAATCTGCGTTATGAGAAAAATGACACACTGTCTGAGCCGCAGGCGAGTTTGTGGCATTTCTCTCATGCTTTTAGCAGATTTTGACCAGCTTAGAATATCTTAGTACCCGAAACCGCACCACAAACAAATAATTTTCCTGCCGTCCTATGTCAAGCGGATAAACTCATCCTCTTCGCCACTTGCTTGATTTGGTTAAAACACGAAAACGGATATACCCACTCTCAATAATGGCCCATACCCGTTTTCATTACATTAACTATTCATTTATATCTTTCAAAAATCCAATTATTCTACAGAAATAACATAATAATAAATCGGCTGTCCGCCTGCATTAAGTTCTACATCACAGTCCGGATAAGCCTCCTCAAGTGCCGCTGCCAGTTCCTCAGCTTCCGCTTCCTCAATATCAGCGCCATAATAAATACTGATCACCTCAGCCTCATCATCTACCATCTCGGCAACAGTCTCCTTGGCAACCTCCAGACGATCCTTTCCAACTGCCAGAATTCCATGATCACCGATACCCATCATATCTCCTTCATGGATCTCCTTGTCATCGATTCTGGTATCACGGACTGCATAAGTAATCTGACCTGTCTTCACGCGTTCAATTGCCTGAAGCATAGCCTCTGTATTCTCTGCGCTATTCTTCTCAGGCACGTAGCTGATCATAGCTGTGATACCCTGCGGAATAGTCTTCGTAGGTACAACTACAATCTCTTTATCCTCTGTAAGATCCCTTGCCTGATTAGCTGCAAGAACAATATTCTTATTATTTGGGAAGATATAGATAGTCTTTGCATTTACTTTTGCAATGGCATTCAGCATATCTTCAGTACTTGGATTCATTGTCTGTCCGCCTTCGATCAGATAGTCAACACCCAGTTCTTTAAAAATCTCTGTCATTCCATTTCCAACAGATACAGAAATAAATCCAACTTCCTTCGCCGGCTGTGCTGCAATCTCTTTCTCTTCCTGCTCAGCCTGCTCTTTAGCCATCTTCTCAGCGTCTTTAATCAGTTTCTCCTGATGCTCTTCTCGCATGTTGTCAATCTTCATACGGGAAAGTGCACCAAATGTAAGTGCCTTCTCAATTGCCTGTCCAGGATGATTAGTATGAACATGTACTTTTACAATTTCATCATCAGCAACAAGTACAATAGAATCGCCAAGGGACATAAGGAATTTCTTAAATTCATGCTCTGTTTCTTCAGACATCGGCTGATTCAGCAGAATAATAAACTCTGTACAGTAACCGAACTTGATGTCAGCTTCTGTCTGAGCATCGATCTTAGTAACTGCAGGACCCTTCGCCTTATCAAACTGAGTATAATCGATTTCTTTTCCAAGGAATCCGTCATATGCTCCGTGATATACTTCCAGAAGACCCTGTCCACCTGAATCTACTACTCCTGCCTCTTTCAGAACCGGAAGCATTTCAGGAGTCTTTGCCAGAGTTGCCTCTGCATGAGCAATCACACCCTGGAAAAATGTATCCAGATTCTCCTCTGTCTCTGCAATCTCAACAGCCTTGGCTGCCGCTTCTCTTGCAACAGTAAGAATTGTTCCTTCTTTTGGCTTCATAACTGCCTTGTATGCAGTCTCCACACCTTTCTCCATTGCTGCAGCGATAGCCTGTGCATCTAATTCCTGACTCTTCTTAACACTCTTGGTAAAACCGCGGAGAAGCTGGGAAAGGATAACACCTGAGTTACCTCTTGCACCTCGCAGAGAACCTGAAGAAATCGCTTTGGCCAATGATTCCATATCAGTATCTCCAAGAGATCCTACTTCTGCAGCAGCTGCCATGATAGTCATTGTCATATTGGTTCCCGTATCTCCATCTGGTACCGGAAATACATTCAGTTCATTAATCCATTCTTTCTTAGCTTCCAGATTCTTGGCTCCTGCAAGAAACATTCTGGAAAGTATTCTGGCATCTATGGTTTTGTTATTCACCACAAGTTCCTCCTCTATCCTAATCAATTGCGCGTACACCTTCTACATAAATATCGATCTTATCGATCTCCATTCCTGTAAAGGCCTCGACTTTATATTTGACATTGCTGACAAGGTTGTCTGCAATTGTACTTATATTCACGCCATATGCCACAATAACATGGAAATTCAGGCGGATTTTATTGTCCTCTGTAATTCTGACGCTGATGCCATGTTTCAGGCTGTTCTTTCCAAGAAGCTTTACCAGTCCGTCCTTCATACTGACTGCAGCCATGCCTACGATACCAAAACATTCTACAGCAACGCTTCCTGCGTAGGTTGCGATTACATCTGTGTCAATTATGATCTGACCTAATCCGGAATCTATACGTCCATTCATATGGTTACCTCCAATGCTAATATATTGTATGTAAATGTATTATAACCTCTTTTGCTAGATAAAACAACGACCAATTTCGTCTTGGTTCATCTTACACCCAAAACGCGCTATTTTCAAGGGTTTTCGGCTCTTTTGTTCTATTTTATGTTTCGTCTAGTTTCATCTAATTACTTTCATTTGTCATAAAATTTGTCACAAAAAAGCCACACCCAATAAAGAGAATGGCTCTGATTTTATATGATGTTCTCCAGCTTTTTCATTTCGTTCTGTACTCTTACAGAATCCACATGATTGTAAATATCCATGGTGGTGCTGATATCGCCATGACCCATGATATACTGTAATGTTTTGGGGTCGATTCCGGCTTCTGCCATTCTTGTACAAGCGGTATGCCGCAGGATATGTGGATGTGTCAAGTATAGGACAAAAAAAATTTAATTTTCTGCCGAAGACTATCTGACGCTCCCATCAGGTAGTCCCAGCACCTTTATTATCTTTTGATAAGTCATTCTCGTCCTGCTCAAATTATCTCTATTCTGAAAAAATATCGTCAAAATTCCATTCGATTTCAATTTCATTCTGACTATGAACACGGATCACCTTGATAATCTCACGCAGCTTCTCTGTATCGAACTTCTGAATTCCCAAGAAATCTTTTAGTTTTATTTTATCAGAAAGTTCATTTTGTTCAAGAAGCTTTTTGCTATTCTCCGCATCTTCTATTTTTCGTTTAATTTCATCCAGCTGTCCACTTATCTTTTCCGCTCTCTGCTTATACAAATCACGATCCATACGACCATCTTTGTAATCATCATAGAGTTTCATCTTTTCCGAGGTCAACTGTCGGCTCTGTTTTTGCAATTCTGTAGTATTGATCTCTTTGTATTCACATTGCCTTTTGGAAGATACTTTCTTTTCTTTTTCCAACATTGACGCTGCATACTGATGGACAAGTCCGAGGATATTCTCCTCCATCGGTTCCCTACGAATCACCAGACTTCGGCACACAGGATCTCCATTGGTTCGGGCATCTGAGCATTTCAGCAGATGCTCTGTTTCTTTTAGTAAAGAATGCCCACAGTTGGCACATAACAGCAATGCCGGCTGTTTTTTACGTCTTTCCAGAGTAAAATTGGTGCGTGATTCTGCAACAATTCTACGTTTTTTCGGATGCATTTCATTTGCTTTTTCAAACAATGCCTTTTCTATAATTGCCGTATGATGATTTTCCAGGCGAACCCATTCTTTTTCATCATTCAGAACTGCTTTATGGCCCGTATGCATACTGCAACGTGTTTTGCCCCAGATTCTGGTTCCAATATAAATCTCATCCCGGACAATTGCCGCTA
>CAJLTE010000009.1 GCA_905209435.1 uncultured Blautia sp.
CAACTGTCGATGCTGCCAATAAACGGGAAGAGGCTCTCACCCAGGAGCGGGATAATCTGAAAGAAGAGATAGACCTTCTCCGTAAAAAACTGTTTGGCACCTCCAGCGAAAAAAGAAACCTCGATATTCCAGGCCAGTTAAACTTTTTCAATGAGGCGGAACTGGAGCAGGATCCAAAAGCTGCAGAAGCAGAGGATCTTGGAGCAATTCTTCCGGAAAGAACAGCAAAAAAACGAAAAGCAAGAGCTACAGATGCTGAACGTTTTAAGGGAGTTCCTGTTGAAAAAAAGTATCTGGAACTTTCTGAGGAAGAGAAACTCTGCCCTGTCTGTGGTACCCCGCTGAAAGAAATCGGGGAAGAGTTTGTACGCCGGGAACTGGTTTTTGTCCCTGCAAAACTGAAAGTATATGAATACTACAGTAAAAACTATGAGTGTCCGCAGTGCAGGCTTCAGGATATTCCGGTCATCAAAAAAGGAAAAGATGGCAGAGCCCATATGCTTTATGGAATGGCTTCTGCCGGAACGGTTGCCTGGGTAATGTATCAGAAGTTTTGTAATGGTCTCCCATACTACCGTCAGGAAAAGGACTGGAAACAGTATGGCGTGGAGATCACCAGAGCTACTATGGCAAACTGGGTGATCCGGAATTCTGAAGCGTTTTTTCTTCCTATGTACGAATACTTCCACAGGAAACTTCTGGAACGTGGATTCGCGATGGCAGATGAGACGCCACTTCAGGTTCTGCATGAACCGGAACGCCGTGCACAGACCAAGTCATATATGTGGCTGTTCCGCAGCGGTGAAGACGGAGGACCACCTATTATCCTCTATAAATACTCGGAGACCCGAGCCGGGGACAATGCCGTAGATTTTCTTCACGGCTTCAAGGGTTATCTGATGTGTGATGGCTATAGCGGATACAATAAAGTACCGGATGCCAAACGCACAGCCTGCTGGGCACATATCAGAAGATATCTGACAGATGCCATCCCTAAGGGAAAGGCTCTGGACTATACCCAGCCATCCGTACAGGGAATGCTGTACATTAACCAGCTCTTCCACCTGGAAGATGTGATCAGATCAAAGTCTTCTTCCTTCGATGCTATCAAAAAGGCGCGTCTTGAAAAAGAAAAGCCGGTAGTAGAAGGTTTTTTGTCGTGGCTTGATCAGCAGAACCCTACCCGTGGGAGCAGAATGGATAAAGCTGTCACCTACATTCAGAACCGCCGATCCTATCTTTCCACCTATCTGGAAGACGGCCGCTGCAGTTTTTCTAATAATCTCAGCGAAAATGCGATCCGCCCGTTTACAGTAGGACGTAAAAACTGGCTGTTCTGCGATACACCAAACGGAGCCCAGGCCAGCGCTATCGTGTACACAATAGTAGAAATGGCAAAAGCCAATGGAGTAAATGTCTATCACTATCTTACTTATCTGCTGGAAAAACTGCCTGATGATAGGATGAGCGATGATGACTTAGAACTTCTGGCGCCATGGAACGAAAACGTCAAAGCTGAGATTGAACGTCGTGCAAACGAATCAAATCAATCATATGTGAATTGTCAAGGTGCTCCGACTACTGAAAAGTAGTCGGGGATTTTTTCTATCATACCTAAAAATTAAGCGGTTACAGATAAACAACTATCTCTGTCTGATATTTTCCAATACATAAAATACCATTTTCATACAGGAAACTGCAATTCCAAAAGGAAGAGGACCTATTCCTGTTGGGAATAGATCCTCTCTGCAAAATATCCATTGGTTCAATATTTTTTTCTGCTATTTCACTTAATTTCCACTTCCCGTACGGAAGTTCACCTTTTTCTGTATCTGATGAGACATCCCATATCCTGAAGTACCATAAACACCTGTATGCCAGCCTTTTGCCTGACCTTCCGGATCATAATGACAACCGTTGATGATTACCCAGCTATGTCTAGTATATCCATCCGCCGCACCATCTCTATTTCCTGGAACACGTCCACATACTACATATGGATCATAGCCAATTTCTCTCGCCAATGCAGCAAATGCACACGCATAACCATAACAATTTCCACCACCAGTTGCAAGAGTTCTTAATGCTGTTACTCTCCACCAGTCATTCTTTCTCAAATCCGGGTAATAACTGGATGAATAATATGTATTCCGTACTACATAATTCCAACATGCCCTTAATTTCTGGCTTTTAGACATTTTACTGTTTGTATTTCTTTTTACGATATCCATACATTTTATTTTCAAAGTACGCATATCATTCTTTACTGCCTGGCCTTTTCCATTGAATTTAATGCTTTCATAAGTACGATTCTTGTAGAAACGTCCCCACGAATCTGCATAATACAAATTTTTATCTGAAAGATATAACCAACCAGTTGATGGATTTCCGTATTTATTTACATAATAGGATTTTTTTCCAACATTAACAATACGGGATTTTTTTCCGTTAAGCAGTTGTCCAGAAGTATCAAACACATAAATTTTCCCACTAATTTTATTATGATATGTTACTGCATAATATTTAGGTCCAAAATAGTAGCATTTTCCATTTATCTTCTTCCACTGATTTCTAATTTTCTTTCCATTTGTATAATAGTAATTTTTTCCATTTTCTTTATAAAGACCATTTTTCTTTTCCGTAACAGTCGTTGCTGTTGACGTAGTTGCTGCCTGTGTTTCGTTAACTCCACCAACTATACATATCTGTATTGCCCAGGCCATAATTACTGCCATAAATAAATATTTAATTTTTTTCATACCTGCATTCCTTCCCATCCTTACAATCAATACTCTTCATATTCCACACTTCCATCAGAATATGTGATTTCATAATAACCGTGGCCACTGCCGTCACAATCATCATAAGCCTGACGTCCAACCTCTGTACGCTCTGATGACGCAGAAGTTTCACCTTCCGACTCTGCGTCATATTCATATGAATATGATGCCTGTGCCTGCTCTTCTGCCGCCTGTGCTGCTGCTTCTGCAGCCTGTGCCGCCGCTTTCTCCTCAGATTCTTTTTTTTCCTGAACAAGTCTGTCAATCTCATCTTTATTTGAAGTAAAATAGGTATGCACAACATAACCGCTTACACCGTCACCTTCGACTTTTAGCCATCCAGGACGTACTGCTGTTACCTTGAATTCAGTTCCAAGTGAAGTTACTTTCAAAGATTTCGATTTAGTATCTGCTTTCTCCCGAATATTCACATTTGTTTTCGCATATGTAATTACTTCATCTGTAAGTTCTTTTTCCTCAGCATTTTCTAACGCTTCCTGTACTTTCCCGTTTTTATCGGTATAGCTGATGTAAAAAATCTCATACTCATTATAAAATACCGGATTTTTCCACTCAGACGGAATCACATTTTCGAAAGTATGCTTCTGACCATCTTCCAAAGTAATTACCAGATTCTGACTGTTCCCTTCTTTTTCAGAACTGTTTTTATCTGCATCTTTCTTTTCACTATTATCAGCTTTTGTTTCCTGAAGCTTTGCTGATTTCACACCAAGGCCACTCTGATTCTTTACATCAATATCTCCAATCTTGAAACCTTCCGTCTCCTCTTTCTCATCTGCAGCTTTCTCTGTTGATAAAGCATCTTTTGCAAAAGCTGCTGTCGGCGCCCCAAAGCATATTGCTACTGATAATGTAAGGCTTAAAATCATCTGTACTGTTTTTCTTTTCATTTCTTATGTCTCCTTTATAGTGTCAGTCCACCCATTATGCGAACTGAATTATTATCTCCTGTAAGAATCTCAAATTGATTTCCATCAGCTGCTAACTTATTACTGTCCAAATACAGACAAAAACCACTGCTGTCAACATTTCCATTTTCTCTGGATATATCCATTGGAAATGCTTCATAAATCTTATCATTATTAACTCTTACATAAATCCGGCTGTTCGTATCCAGATATTCTTTGGCAACACGTCCTATAATTTTCACCAGATTTCCCATCATTTGAGTTTCCATATCCACAACACCATCTGAAACTGCATCATCTTCAGTAACAGTTACATCACATTCCGGACCTTCCATAACTGGCGGTGACTGTGCCATCTCTGGTAAAAAACGTTCCGCACGTTCTACCACTACTGCATCTGCACTTTTCTCGTCCACCTCACTAATCTGATAAGGAACGCCTCTTGAAAAATACGCATTAGCATATGCATCAGCCATAAAAGGTAAAAGAGCATTTCCAAAAGAATCGCGGAACATCACAAGACTTCCGAATTTCACTGGATTTACCGTTGTGATTTTAGGATCAAAATTACTTCCTACCTCACCTACATAGGCAAAAGTCGGCTGCTTATCATAATAGATTTCCTCATCTGGAGTTGTCGCAAGCGGATAAAGCATTTCATCCAAATCCCCTATAAAATCTTTTTTTACTTTATACGGTTCCTCTACATAAGATGCATGGTCCTTTCGAAGTGCAGACAGCAAAATTTCGGCTGCCATGGCCGCGCCCTTGTTGTTCCAGTGGGAATCTGTTTTATGATAAAGAACCTCATCTTCCTGTAAAAAACTTCCGTAAAGATCTGCATAAGAAACATGTTCCTGTTCCAGATATCTCTGAAGATTATTGAGATTCTTTTCTCCTGATACCTTCATACTGTCATAGTACGGCATATTCTCACCATACAGAGAATTCTTATTAGGCGCAACAGTAAAAAGAAACTTAACTCCCCTACTCTCCAAATTCTCCTGCATCATAGATAAAGTATGTGCAATATTAAACAGACTCCTCTCCGAAAGAAGTTCCTCTCCCAGATAATCACTTAGGGAATCCTTATAATAAAGCCATCCATCTGTTCCCTGAATCACCCCATCTGCCGTAGATGTTCCCATGACTTTTCCACTGAGAAGCGCATTAGCTGTTACAAACTCGTTACGCAAAGCAAAATGCTCCTGAAAATATTCCCCAGCTTGCGGAAACCATTGAATATTGATTCCTTCCTCGGTTTTCAACTTAGGAAATTCTGAAAGCTGCCGATTTTCCGAGGAAGTTTCCTGCTTTGTCACTGCCATTCCCAAAGACGGTACAAGACAAGCCGCAAAAAATGCAGTAATATAGAGTATCTGCAATTTTTTCATGTTTTTTGCCTCCTCTTAAAACCGAAAATATATAAACGGATTATAAATTCCACCTGCAAGACTAAGTACGCACAAAGCAAAACCAAACAGGCTTGCCACATATGTAAATCCATTGTACCAGTTATACTTTTTTAATGTCAGGTTTAACGGAACTGCTGCAACAAGTGCAACTGCAAACGTTACAAGATATACTGGTGTCAGCTGCTGAAGAGTCAGACTCATAGCCGATACCTTCCACCCGAAATCTGTAAACATCTCTTTTATCCAGAAACATCCCTGCCTCATAGTATCTGCACGGAAAAACACAAAACCAATGCATACAACCAACAGTGCATAGATATGCTGGAAAAAGCTCTTGATTTTTCCTCCTTTTTTTACAATAAACGGGACATACTCCTCAATCATGAGAAAAAATCCGTGATACGCTCCCCAGAACAAGAAATTAAGGGATGCTCCATGCCAGATTCCCGTGCATAGAAAAACAATCATTTTATTAATAACAGTACGAATTTTTCCCTTTCGATTTCCACCAAGAGGGATATATAGATACTCCTTGAACCATCCTGAAAGAGACATATGCCACCTTCTCCAGAATTCCCTGATATTTCTGGAAATGTATGGATAGTTGAAATTCTCACGAAAATGAAAACCAAACATCATTCCAAGTCCAAGCGCCATATCACTGTAACCGCTAAAATCAAAATAAATCTGAAGCATATAAGAAACTGCTCCCAACCACGCTCCAGGGCCCGTAATCTGTGAAGTCGCAGCTCCAAAAAGATTGTCTGCTACAGCCCCCATAGTATTGGCTATAAGAACTTTTTTACACATGCCTGCCACAAAACGCCGTATTCCTCTTCCTGTTTCCTCTACAGTTTGTCTGCGACTGTTAATTTCTAGCTCCACATCATGATACTTAACTATAGGACCTGCAATCAATTGTGGAAAAAAAGAAATATACAGTAATACTTTTCCGAAATTCTTCTGAACTTTTGCATGTCCTCTATAAACATCAATTACATATGAAAGTGCCTGAAATGTAAAAAATGAAATTCCGATTGGCATGCGTATTTCTGGTACTGGAAATCCGCTTCCTGTTATAGAATCAAAAGTCTCTACAAGAAATCCTAAATATTTAAACAGAATCAAAATTGCCAGATTCAGAATCACCGCCAGCGTCAGGAAAAACTTCTTTAGCTTCAGCTGCTTTCCTACCAGGCGTGCAAGAATATAGTTGCCAGCAGATGAAGCAACTAACAAAATCACATAAATTGGTTCACCGTATGCGTAAAAAAGAAGGCTTGCAATCACCAGCAGACAGTTTTTGGTCCGCATCCCTGGCAAAATAAGATGCAAACCAAAAACTATCGGAAGAAACACACACAGAAATACCATTGAACTGAAAACCATAGTTGTATGTATTCGTCAGGACAAAGCTTATTTACTAATCACGTCCAGAACGATTTCCTTCCCTTTCTCATCTTTGAATGTATTAACCCAGAAATTAGTATAGTCAAGCATATATTCCTGACCATTTCCATAACATCCGGAAACTTTTTTTGTTTTTACAGGTTTGCCAAGAAGCTTTCTCAGATTTGTCGAACTTTTTTCACGTACAAACGCTTTTCTGAGCGCTGCCGTTTTTTTACTGTCATATACCCCTGTTTTAGTATTAAAGGCATAAAATCCGGCTTTAGATGATCCATATGCAGAATATCTAATTCCTTTTACCATCTGGGCATATTTGTTAAAACCATAATATTTGCCCCCAATTTTTTTTACAACAATATAGCTTTCTCCCCAAGATGTTCCGCCTTTATAAGCCCTGCCTGTACCTGTGAAATAATAGCGGTAACTGGTTTTTTTATGTGTTTTACTGTTAGTTACAGTTACTGTTTTCCATGTATTTTTTACCTTTTTACCTTTTACATAGTAATAATACTGACCGTTCTCTTTTTTAAGACCATTTTTAACTGTTTTGGTGGTTGCTGCCTGTACAGTTTGTAAGGTTGTCACAGGTTCCAGTACTGGAACCTGTGACAATATAAGACAAAGAACCATTGACAGAATTTTTATCCATTTTTTCATAATCTTCCCTCTCCTCTTTAAAGCACAATATCTTCACTTTCTTTTTTAGTATATGTTTTTTTCATAGCTGCAGAAGAAGCCTTTTGCATATACCATTTCACATCGCTTCTTTTAGAGTATGCCGCCGCATTTGTGTCAAAAATATACCATGTATTTCCAATCTTGATTTCTGTCCAGCCATGAAGTTGTGCTCTGCTCTTGTTAAAGGCAGTACTGGTTCCCCAGCATACACGAACAGGAAGACCTGTTGCACGTTTTGCAAGAACTGCAAAAGTTGCCGCAAAGCCATAACAGTTGCCCTTGCCTGTAAGCATAGTCTGCTGTGCATAACTGAGACTCTTGCCTTTACTAAACTGTCCCATGATACGTCCATATTTATAATTTTTTTTAGTATAAGTATACAGTTTATTTATGGCCGCTTTTTTCTGTGCTTCAGTTGTAAGGCTTGTTGATATCTTCTGCCCTTTGATCACAGAATCTGTTTTTTTCATAAGAGAAGCATTTATAGTTTTTGATTTTCCTGTGTATTTTCCATTGGAAGCAAACTGCATAGCCTTGTAGGTGTTTCCGGATTTTACTGTATACCATCCGGTCTTTCTTACACCATTAGATCCAAAATAGTATGTTGCTCCGCTTATCTTCTTCAACTGATTGGTAACTTTCTTTCCTTTTACATAATAGCACCATCCAGCACTTTCCTTTTTCCATCCGTTTTTGACTGTTGTTTTTACAGACGTAGTTGTTGTAGCCGCTGCGGCCTGTGTAGATATCGCTCCGAATGACAGACAGAACAACATTGTAATTACAAAAAATAGGTGTCTTGTTTTTTTCATTTTCTCTCCTTCTCCTGTTCTAAAAATATTCTAAAAAAGGTATAAATTGCAACAATCATGTAATGGTGACTTTACTACGCCATACCATTTAGACCCAGTAACGTAGTTTGCAGGTTTTTTTATTTTATAATAATTCACAGAAATCCACTGACAATTATCAAAATTAACATTTGCACCATTTTTTATAGTTACACAGTTAATTTTACCATTTACTAAATAATAAGCTTCTATAGAATCCAACATATAATCCTTAGTCATCTTAATAGTAACTTTCTTCTTTCCTGAAAAGCTCTCCGAGTCATTATCTGTTCCATAGAAACTCTTTGCTATATTTTTTGATCCAACTTTAAATTTTTCAAATGGCGATGGGCTTTTGACCACAGAAATTGTACATGATAAACTATATATCTTTTTATTCTGAATCACTTCAAACGTGATTTTTGAAGATGTTCCTGCCAGATTACTCGACTGATTAACATTTGAAACTTCAATTGCATCCAATTCACTCCGTTTTGTTGCCTTTATTTTAGGATTTGTAGATTTTATATTAACAACCTTTGCATTCTTATCCAAATTCTTTATATAAATAAAACATTCCGGAAGAACTAAATTATTGAAAACTTTTCCAGATCCTCTTGCATATACAGTTTGACGCTCTGTACACACAGGTACCTTACTGGTTGAAACATTCTTTTGTTTAACAGTCACTTTGCAGGTATATTTATGGTTAGCTACAGTTGCTGTTACAGTTGCTGTTCCCAGTGATTTTGCAGTTATTTTTCCTTTATTGTTTACAGTAACTACTGACGTTTTTGAAGAACTCCAGGCAACCTTTTGTTCGGTATCCAGCATTTTTAATGTGTAGCTTCCATTTTTGTATAAAGTTACTGTTGTTTTACTAATTCTAGGAATTTCTACCTTGATTTTGCATGTATATTTTTTATTCTGTATTTTAGCCGTAATCGTAGCTGTCCCTTTTGCTTTAGTTGTAACTTTTCCATTACTATTCACAACAGCTATCTTTTTATCAGAAGAACTCCATACCACTATTCCCTCAGTACCAGTAATTTTTAACCGCACTGTTTGTCCCTTTATCAATGTAACTTTTGTTTTGTTTATTTTTACATTCGTTGCAGCTTCAACTACAGAAACTTGATTTGGTAACATAGTAAGGAAAGCAGGTGTTATTCCTGAAATAATTAATAACATTACTATTATTTTAAAACTTGATTAAATTTTAGACCTAAATTTCATACGTTTCGCTCCTCCTCATAAATACTTTCTTAGGCATAGCCTAAAATGTTACTTTACTTGTATTATAATAATACATTTCTTAATTTAACTATTGTTGAATCTCCCCTTTCTACTACAATATATTTATGGTTAATCTTCCTTACCACAGTAAGGAAGCATCCATCTTGTTACTCAAACTGTTATAATTTTCTATTTCATATGCTATAAACTACTTTTTAATTATTATCCTATGTCTCTTTCAGTACATCCAGCTAAAACCATTATTTTTCCATAACGAGATATTTTTCATACATAATTCTATTGTATCATGCTTATACGTATTTAAAATTTCTCATTTTAACTTATACTATCCATATTCTAGCATCTCTTTCATTTACAGTCAACTTTCGCACATCTGCTATTGCTAATTTTGCTCCTTCTCTTCTTGGTGTCCTTAAACTTAATAATCTGAATACCTACTGACTTCTTTCTAGCTTGCATTATATTTGAAACTTTAATCACATTACATCCCCATTTGGGTCGCATTTTCATATTTATAAGCTACAGATTACAATTTGCATTTTTAATAATAAAATATATTTTCTTCTTACCTATACGCTTACCTTTTCCTGTTATTTTCCCAAACAAAAATAAGTAAATGAACAGCAAAACCTTATCTGTTCATTCACTTATTAGATTTGTTACTATATAAGTTTCACGATATCATTATACATGACAAATACCATCAATACCATCAACAGCATCAGCCCTGCAAAATGTATTGTACCTTCTACCTGTCTGTTGATTGGTTTTCTGCGTATCGCCTCTAAAACAAGGAATACCAGACGCCCGCCATCCAATGCGGGAAGAGGAAGCAGATTCATAACTCCCAGGTTTGCAGAAAGGAGAACAGCCATGTTAAGCATATTCATCCAAAGTATCATTGTACCTTCACTCTTGCTTTCCTCATAAGTTGTTCCGATTGCATCTACCACCCCAACCGGGCCACTTAAGTCTTTCATTCCAAGCTTTCCGGTAACCAGTTCCTTCAGGCTGAGTATTGTCGTACGAACCATGTACTTTACTTCTACAGCGCCGTATTTAATCACATCCAGCCCCTTTGCTTTCTCACAGTATACATTATAAGTAAAACCGGATTCTGCTGTGCGGTATTCTTTTGGAATAACTGTAATCTCGTACTCCTTGTCGTCGCGTAAATAAGTAAGCTGTACAGCTTCTCCTGTAAGCGGATTCTCCTGAATATATTTCTGATAATCCTCCGAGTCTGTAATCTTTACTCCGTTGATAGATGTAATCACATCTCCTGCCTGAACTCCTGCATCTTTAAGTGGCATTCCATCCATTACAGATTCGACTGTCATGGCCGAGGTATCATCTCCATTGAAATTACATCCCAGAAGATATCTGACATTTGTATCTGACTTATAAGAAATATCCATCTTCTTTCCGTCACGTTTTACAGTCAGATTGATGGTGTCTCCTTCTTTCAGTTCATTCAGATAGGAATATACATAAAGATCCTTTCCCAGGTCAATATGGTATCCCTGATAGCTTGTAATAATGTCTCCCTCTTTCAGTCCGGCTGTCTCAGCAGCAGAACCTTCTTTAACAGAAAGTACTCTGGAAGGCTCATATCCTACAGCTCCCACAATGATCACAGACAATACAAATGCCATAATAAAATTGAAAACCGGTCCGGCAGCCACTACGGAAATCCTGCCCCATACCGATGCACTGTTAAAAGTTCCCGGTTCATTCTCTATATCTGTATCCTCTCCCAGCATGGCACAGGAACCGCCGATGGGGAGAAGTTTCAGTGAATATCTGGTTCCATTCTTTTCTGTACTGAGAAGTCTCGGTCCCATTCCCAGTGAGAATTCTGTGACCACAATCTTGTTCAGCTTTGCAAAGAGAAAATGTCCCAGTTCATGAAAAAGAATGATTGCACTGAATATAACAATTGCAATAATAATTTTCAATCTACCACCTGCCTTCAATCCAATGATAAGTTTCCTTCTCTATCTCAAGAATCTGATCCAGATCCGGATTCTCAACTACTGTATGTCTGCTCATAGACTGCCCGATAATCTCGTAAATATCCAGAAAACTGATCTTTCTCTGCAGAAATTTGCGCACTGCCAGTTCATTTGCAGCATTAAAAACGGTCGGCATACTGCCGCCTGCCTCTGCTGCCTCAATGGCCATCGGAAGTCCTCTAAACGTCTCTCTGTCCGGTTCCTCAAATGTAATCTGCTTCAACATATGAAAATCCAGTCTGTCACCCTTTAAAAATCTTCTGTCCGGATAGCACAATGCATACTGGATCGGAAGTCTCATGTCAGGAGTACCAAGCTGTGCGATTACTGCACCGTCCTCGAATTCTACCATTGAATGGATAATGCTCTGCGGCTGGACTACAACCTGAATATGATCCAGATCTACGTCAAAAAGCCATCTGGCTTCCATAACTTCCAGACCTTTGTTTACCAGAGTCGCAGAATCTACTGTAATCTTCTGCCCCATTACCCAGTTCGGATGCTTCAGAGTATCCTCCAGAGTTACTTTCTCCAGATCTGCAGTTTTCTTTCCGCGGAAAGGACCGCCGGAGGCTGTGATCAGCAGTTTATGTATCTGCTCTCTTTTTTCTCCGTGAAGTGCCTGGAAAATGGCGCTGTGTTCACTGTCTACCGGCAGGATCTGCACGCCGAACTGCTTTGCCAGAGGCATGATCAGATGTCCGGCAGTTACCAGTGTTTCTTTGTTTGCCAGAGCAATGTCCTTGCCTGCAAGAATCGCTTCCATAGTAGGTCTGATTCCAATCATTCCTACAATGGCTGTTACCAGAACATCAGATTCCTCCATTCTGGCAAGTTCGATCAGCCCTCCCATCTGGCTTACGATCTTAACATTCAGATCCTGTACCCTTACAGCCAGATCTCTTGCTGCTTCTTCTTTCCAGACAGCAACCAGCTTCGGATGAAATTCCCGAATCTGTTTCTCCAGCATTTCCACATTGCTTCCCGCTGCAAGACCAACAATTTCCAGATCTGCATTTGCACGAACTACATCCAGTGTCTGTGTTCCGATAGAACCCGTAGAGCCTAATACTGCTACTTTTTTCATATAGTACCTCATTTCAACATTCAGTCAATCCGTATATCAAATCCAAACCGGATCAACTGTTAAATAAAATCAGTTATTATTATATCCTAATCTTTGAAATCCAATTATATTTCAATCATTATAACAGAAAGGAAATAAATAACCGGTGCTGTAAAGATCACGCTGTCAAATCTGTCAAGGATTCCACCGTGTCCGGGAATTAATTTTCCATAGTCTTTGATTCCCTGATTTCTCTTAATTGCAGAAGCTGCCAGATCACCTACCATTGAAATCAGAGCACCAACTGCACAGATTACTGCATATTCCAACATCGGTCCCTGAGTTGCAGCTGCATAGATCCCTCCCAGAAGTGCAGCCCCCACAACACCGCCTACCGCTCCTTCTACAGATTTCTTAGGGCTCAGAACCGGTGCCATTTTGTGCTTACCGATCAGCATTCCCACGCAATAGGCACAGGTATCACATCCCCAGGAACATAAGAAAATCAGCCATACATGGAATTTTCCACCTGGCAGGCTTCTGGTAAGATAGATAAATGACAGCATAACAGCTACATAAACAATGCCAAACAATGCAGGCATTACCTGCACTGCCTCATATGTCGGATATGTGAACACATATACAAACATGATCAGTACAAGCCCAAAAATGACAGCCAGTACTCCATATCTCTCGAAATCAAGCAGTACTGCCAGATAATAAAGTACTGCACCTGCATATCCTGCTGCTGCCAGCAGATTAATTTTGTTATCCTGCACCTTCATTACTTTGTATAATTCTCTCATTCCAATGAGAGAAACAGCAAGAAGTGTGAAAAAGAGCACATAGCCGCCGCTGATAATGGTAGCAAGCGCAATGATCACCAACAGGATTCCACTTAAGAGTCTCGTCTTAAACATCAGTTACTCCTCCTTTACTCCCCCGTATCTTCTGTCTCTCTGGTTATATTTCTCGATAGCTTTAACCAGTTCTTCCTTATTGAAATCCGGCCATGCCACATCTGTGAAATAAAATTCTGTATAAGCCATCTGCCATAACAGGAAATTAGAAAGACGCAATTCCCCGCTTGTACGGATCATCAGATCAGGATCAGGGATTCCTGCTGTATCCAGATAATTATCAAATACATGCTCATCGATTTCCTCCGGTTTCACCTTACCGTCCACTGCATCCTGAGCAAGTTTACGGATTCCCCTGATAATCTCATCTCTGCTGCCATAATTTAAGGCAATCTGAAAATAGATTTCATCGTATTTACTGGAATATTCCCCCAGGCGCACAATACTATCCTGAATATCCTGGTCAAATGCAGAAATCTCTCCGATTACCCGGACTCTCATCTTATTCTTGTCTGCCAGTTTAATACACTTCTTAAGATAACTGCGAAACAGCTTCATCAATCCGTCCACTTCTTCTTTGGATCGTTTCCAGTTCTCCGTAGAAAAAGCGTATACTGTCACATATTTAACGCCCAGCTCTTTCATATAATCACAAACTGTTTCCAGATTTGCACATCCCTTTACATGACCGTAGCTTCTGGGCATTCCCTTTGCTTTCGCCCAGCGTCCATTACCGTCCAGAATAATGGCAATATGATTTGGTACATTCATACTTTTTCGTTTCCTTTTCTTGTTCTGTTATATTTTTATTATTACTGTTCTCAGTAACATTTTATTTGCTCTTTACCATTGCCATTACTCTGGCATTTATACCGGTAAAGAAAACAATGATCCGTTACATTTTCAGCTGTAATAAACTGCATTTTCCGACTCATTACCTTATTCAGACAAAAAGAGAGCCCGCATCATGGAGCTCTCCTTTTCGTTTCCCTTATACGGTCATGATTTCTTTGCTCTTTGCATCCACTGCCGCATCAACTTCTTTAATATATTTGTCTGTACTCTTCTGGATCTTATCCTCAAGCTCTTTGATTTCATCCTCAGATACATCCTGTTTTGCAAGTTTCTTGAACGCATCATTTGCATCACGACGGATATTGCGGACTGCAACTTTGGCAGCTTCGCCTTTTTTCTTTACATCTTTTACCAGTTCCTTACGACGTTCTTCTGTAAGTTCCGGAAATACAAGGCGGATTACTTTACCATCATTGCTTGGATTTAATCCCAGATCAGAAACAAGGATTGCTTTCTCGATTCCTTTGATCAGACTGCTTTCCCATGGCTGAATCTGGATCATACGTGCTTCCGGAACAGTGATATTTGCCACCTGCTGAAGTGGTGTCGGAGCCCCATAATAGTCTACTGTAAGTTTGTCAAGGATATGCGGATTTGCACGTCCTGCACGGATCGTAGCCAGTTCGCTGTCAAGGCTTGCCAGTGTCTTTTTCATTTTGTCTTCATATTTCTGAATTCTTTCATCCATTAGGTTAGTCTCCCTCTTTTATAGTTTTTGTTCGTATATAAAACCTTATACTGTAACCTTTGTTCCGACAAATTTACCGTGAACTGCATTGATTATGCTGTCTTTCTCATCAAGTGCAAATACCAGCATCGGCATCTTCTGTTCCATACACATAATAGATGCTGTCAGATCCATGGCAGCCAGTTTCTTTGCAACTACTTCTTCAATAGATATCTCATCATATTTCACTGCATTCGGATTTGTCTTAGGATCGCTGTCATAGATTCCGTCAACAGCTTTCGCAAGAAGAATCGCTTCTGCTTCAATCTCAACAGCCCGAAGTACTGTTGCTGTATCTGTAGAGAAGTACGGATGTCCTGTTCCGCCGGCAAAGAATACGATTTTCCCCTGTGCAAAACTTGCTTCTACAGCATCTTTGGAATAAAGGCTTGTAAATGCACCGCATACAAACGGAGTAAAGATCTCTGTCTTTAATCCTAGATACCTGCAGATATCAGATACATAAATACAGTTCATAACCGTTGCAAGCATACCGATCTGATCTGCTTTATTTCTGTCAATAGTCTCGCTGGTACGTCCTCTCCAGAAATTACCGCCACCGATCACGATACCAACCTGCAGACCCTCTTCAACAATTGTCTTGATCTGCTTTGCAACTTCAATAACTGTTGCCTCATCAAATCCGGTTTTCTTCTCCCCGGCAAGGGCTTCCCCACTTAATTTTAATAATACACGTTTCATATCAACTGTCTCCTAAAATTAGTTTTATCGCAGATAACAGAAGTTGATGACGCCTGGAACAAATAAGCAGACATCACTGCTCCTCTTCTGTTACATTGGTATTTTTATTTTACCATATTCCGGCAACAATTTCATTACCATTTTCATCAACAGTAGTAGAAACTGTGAAATTGCTGTAATAGTGGAATCCGGTCTTGCCTGTCTCCGGATCATCCTCATAGCTGCTGCCCTGCGGAGAACCGCATGCACTTTCCAATGCATCAAGAGACTGTCCGATATACTGCTCTGCAATTGAGATCATATCCCCGTCATTGCCAGGGTTATCGTTATTTCCGGGATCGTCAGTATTTCCACCATTGCCAGGATCATCTGAATTACCGCCGTTTCCGTTATCGCCATTATTATCATTATTGTCGCTGTTATTATCACTGTCCGTGGAATCAGAATTATCTGTAGAATCTTTATCACTGTCGTCAGTGGAATCACTGTTATCATCCATGCCCAGACGTTTCTTTACCGCATCAAGTGTGGATACTTCTTTTGTTGAAGTACCTGTCAGATATTTTGCATAAGGAATGGCATCCTCGTCTGTGCCGTCCATGCATAATGTAATCTGTGAGATAGTTCCCAGCGGAATATCACGGAAAAAGCACTCATTCTTATCTTCATCTGTATATGCAATTCGGATATCATAGGAAGCTGTACTCTTATTTGCATTCTGCTGTGTATTGGCAGGAAGATAATACAGTGCTTTATCTTTGTCTGTCAGAGTGAACATTCCATTGATCAGATCATCTCCCCATCCGTCATCTTCATCGTCTTCACCGTCTGAACTGTCTTCATCCACATGAGTACGGATATAAAGTGACTGAATATCATCACCTGTATTATTTACAAATATAATCTTGGATGCTGTGGAAGATTTCTCTCCCATTATATTCTTTATATCTTCATCTGTTGTCTGCTGCATATCTACCATATCAACTGCCTTGGTAACCTCAGGAGTCGGGGTAGCTGTCGCCTGTACAGGCTCTGTCTCTGCAGTCTGTTTCTTACCGCATCCGGCAGCTGCCACTGTCATTACCAGCAGACCTGCCAGTATTAAATAACGTTTCTTCATAATATATTCCCTCCTATATATGGAATATCTTTCTTCTTTTCAACAATGTCATTTTTTCAATTTCTTATTATTGCAGAGTATCGAAAACTTGTCAACCGACCCTATCTTGTTTTCATACAATTTTTAGACTTTTCGGTTTTGGTTTCTTTCTCTGCAGACATATTTTCATGAAAATCTTACATTTTCCGTATCATAATTTCGTATTTCTGTATTCATTCGCAGATATTCCTTCTGTTTTCTTGAATACCCTGGAAAAATGTGCCACATCTGTAAAACCAACCAGTTCTGCCACATCAGCAATCCTGTATGCAGGGTCTTTCAGAAATTCTTTTGCATGACGGATACGGATGCAGTTAAGAATCTCCGAAAAATTCTTTCCTTCTTCTTTATTCAGAAGTTTGCTTAAATGCCACTGGCTTACATATGTCATCTCTGCCACTTTGTTCAGCGTGAGCTTTTCATTGTAATGCTCTTCTATATACTGAACCGCATTCTTCACAACAAAATTACCAGCAGCAAGGGACTCCTCCTCTGATGTCTGTTCTCCTGTGATTACTTTCTTGTTCAAACGTTCAGTCATTACCTTTAACGCTTCTTCAAGTTCTGCCATATTCGACGGCTTCAGCAAGAATCTGGACACACCAAGGCGGATCGCCTTCTGACAGTAATCGAACTCTCTGAATCCGGTCAGGATACTGATCTCCATATCCGGAAATTCCACTTTCAGTGCTGCGATCATAGACAACCCGTCAAGCCCAGGCATACAGATATCTGAAAAAAGGATATCCGGTCGCTCTCTGCAGATCACTTCCAGTCCCTCTTTTCCATTACAGGCAGTCGCTGCAATCTTACAATGATACTGTTCCCACGGCAAAAGCTTTGACAAACCTTCCACAATAATCGGTTCATCATCAATGATAACCACTTTATACATAAAAAATCCCCCGTCCCCTATCTTTCTTATTATTGCACAAAAGGGAACACCCCCTGTAATCAGCGGATGCTCCTTTTTATGCAATACTTATATTCTTTTTACAAGATCACGTCCTGCCCGGTCTCCATGATCTAAGCTATGTTCCGTTCTCTGTTAACCTTTCACTGCTCCGGCAGTCATACCCTTAATAATATATTTCTGAAGGAAAATATATACAATGATCACCGGGATAACTACCAGCGAAACCGTAGATGCCATCAATCCGTAGTTCGTGCCTTCTTTGGATGTAAGCATCTGCATTAGTCTGGTGATCGCCCAGAACTTCTTATTTCTCAGGAAGAACATCTGTGTAAACAGGTCATTGTAGCTCCAGAGAAATGAGAAGATTGCTACTGTCGCAAAAGATGGCTTCGTCAGTGGTACGACCACTTTGAAAAATGTCTGGAATGCGTTGCTTCCTTCCATATATGCTGCTTTCTCAAGTTCAATCGGAAGACTCTTGATATATCCTGTCAGCACTACAATGGCAAAAGACAGGTTTCCCGCAATCTGTGGCAGGATTACACATAACAGATTCAGAAACAGAGAATTCGTTGCTGTAATCCCCATTTTGTTCTGCAACTGATAAACCGGAATAATGGTTGAAAATACCGGGAACATCATTCCTGCAACAACCAGACTCATAAGGAATCCTCTGATCTTAAACTGGTATCTTACCAGTGCAAAAGATGCCATGCCTGCAAGCAGGATCACCGCCACTGCTACAGTTCCTGAAATGATCATACTGTTTCTGTATGCTGTCGCAATCCCCAGCCTCTCAAACGCCATCTTATAGTTTGCAGTTGTAAAAAGATCACCTGCAGGGAGTGCAAAGGAATCAACCATAATCTTGTCTTTTACCTTAAAGGAGTTGAGCACAACCCATACGATCGGATAAATGGTTGTCACTGCCCATATGGACAGCACTGCATAAATCAGTACCATTCCGGGAGAGACTTTTTTATGTTTTTTCTGCATTTACTATCCCTCCCTAATAATCCACTTCTTTGAAAATGGTATTAACCACTTTTGATGTGATGATTCCAAGCGCTACGATCACAACTGCGATAGCACTTCCATAGTCTACGTTCATTGCTTCCATTGTCTGATAGTACATATAGGTACCGGTCAGGAATGTGGTGCCCTGAGGCATTCCTTTCGGGAACATTACCCACGGCAGGTCAAATACTTTTAATGCACCGGTCACTGCCAGCACTACACATGTGCAGATTACATTCCTCATAAGCGGAATCGTAATATAACGGATTCTCTGCCATCTGGTGGCACCATCGATAGATGCAACCTCATAGAGATCCACGGAAATATTATTCAGTCCCGTAATCAGAATGACAAAATAAAATCCCACGTACTGCCACATAACCGGGACCATCATCGTGATCAGCGCAATTCCTTTTGCTTTCCAGTCTATCAGATCCGTATGTCCCATCTTCTCCATCAGCTGATTCATCATTCCTTTATTATAAAGGAAAATCAGATTAAACAGAAGGCCTAAGGCTGTTGCAGAGATAACGATAGGGAAAAAATATACGGTGCGGAAGAATTTACTTCCGCGCCCGATATTATCAACCATAATTGCCAGAATAATGGCAATTCCAACCTGAAATACAATCGTTACCAACATCATGATCAATGTATTGATAAGTGCAGTATGCATATTTTTGTCACTGAGCATCTGGACATAATTCTGATACCATGGCTGATTCCAGCCTTTGGCAGGTGTTCCCAGCCTTCCGATCTGCTGAAAACTGTTTATAATGTTTCTGAAAAACGGATAGTACAGATACACGATCATGAACAGGAATGCAGGTAAGATGAAAAATATCGCAGGTTTCCTGTTTTTATAAATATTCGAACCCATAATTATTCGGCAGCGTCCTGAGTCTCTGCGTAGATTTCAAAGCCCTGTGCAACTGCATCTGCTGCGCTCACTTCGCCTGTTACGATTGACGGCATACCATCAAATGTAGGAACGCGGCACTCGCCCTGGAAATTGTCCTGTACTGCTCCTGTATAGGATGTTACTTTGCTGCCAAAATCAATTGCTTTTACCTGAAGACTGTTCATAACAGATGTATCAGCTTCCGGAGCATCTTTTAACGGATTTGCTGAATGCTGTGCAAATTTGAGGATCATGTCATCACTTGTCATATACTCTACAAAATCAACTGCCGCATCTCTCTTTTCCGGATCATCCCATGCTTTCTTTGTGATGTAATATCCCATAGAAAAGCCACCGATCAGATCTGTAGTCTTTCTGCCAACACCCTTGGATGGCACAAAAGTCACATCAAATTTATCAAGTGCTTCTGTGTCCAGTGTCTCCGGATCATCCGGATCAGACTGGCATGCTCCAGCAATACCACCGACTTTCCATGAACCATCCAGGAGGAATGCAGCCTTATCCTGTGTGAATAACTGGAATGTTTCATCATCTGTTGCGGATAATGTATTCTCAGGTAAGCATCCACATAAATCATTTCTTCTGATAATGTAATCTCAGGAAGTTTCTTGCGGTCCATAGCTGCATTCATCAGTACGGACAGTGATTCAATCATCCGGGATACTTTTTCATTCTCACCAAGCCGTGCCTCCCAGTTAATGATTTCAAGCGTATTGTTCATGAAATGTGGATTGATATGAGACTGCAATGCCATAATCCTTGCATCCCGCAATGCCAGTTCTTCCTCATAAATATGATCAAACTGGTATTTCAAGGTTCGTGACATGTGGTTATAGGATTCACGGAGATATTCAAATTCCAGGCTCTTGGTATCTTTTTCCAGCTGATATCCCAGGTTTCCGCTTTCGATTTCTTTTGCCTGCCCTACCATCAGTTTTAACGGATCTGTCAGATATCTGGTTGACATCCACCAGAATAAACCGAGCATCGGCAAAAGAAACAGTGTCATGAGCAGCAACAGATACCGATAATCATACAGTGGATTAAACAATTCTTTTGTATCCGCCTCGATCACAGTGGACAGAGTAAAGTCACTTCCTTTTACCATATGGCAGATATACGCTTTCTTGTCTTTTACTGTATATACAGCAACACCTGTTTTTTCTGCTTCAGGTGCATCTTTCCAGATCTCTGTTTTTCCCTGTGTAACGATATTCTTTCCGTCCAGTACGATCTTTGCATTTGCATTGTCATAAAAATGCAGCAGCGACTCAAAACAGTAATTTAAATTCAGTCTGTGTACAAGTATACCCCATGGGCGATATGTAGCAGAATCTACAAGATTTCTCACCAGATAAAGCCTGCCGTCCGCCTGGTAAATGCCGATAGATGTATCCAGATCCTTTGCAAATTCCAGAACATTATCGCAGTCTTTTTCCCAGAATGTTTTTAACTGATTATAGCTGCCTCCTGCCGGTGTATTATAGTTTGTCATTTTGTATACTTTCGGTGCTCGTAACAACATAAATACACTACTGGAAATTTCTTTTCGTTTGCCGTACTGTTTCGCCATATAATACTGTCCTTTATTATATACTGTATCAAAATTTACGCTGCCTTTGCGGAATTCGTCATAGTATCCATACAACGTTTTGTCATATGTAGCCTGCCGCGAATCACTGATTGCGCTGTCAATCCGCTCAATACAGTTCTGGTTATCCATCTCAAGCTGTGCAGCCATACGTTCCAGTCCGGTCTTCTCCTGTCTGTCTGCCATAACATGTCCCACAAGCAACAGCAACAGAGCAAAAGGAAGCGCCCAGTACAGCAGTATCATACTTACCATCTTCCACTTAACTGAAGTGTTTTTTCCTCTCTTCATAATTCCCCCCATAATTTCATATAATGTTTTTAACTATTCCACGAGGTGTTATGGCATGAAAATACCAAAATCCCATCGCCCAAGCTGATAACTTTTTCTTATATAGACAGAAAGGACTGCCATGCTACTCTGGCAGTCCAATGTCATCTCTTTTCGGTTATATTCAATTATGTTTTTATTCGGCAAGTTTCATCAGAAGTTCTACACACTCTTCTTCTGATAAAACCGAAGTATTCAGGCAGATATCGTAGTTTTCCATCTTTCCCCATTCATGTCCTGTATAAAAGTCATAATAATCTCTTCTCTGACGGTCTTTATATGCAATCCGGTCAAGTGCCTCTCTCTGAGAAAGATTCTTATTTTTCTTAATCCGTTTAATTCGGTCTTCCATATCAGATGCATAAATATATACACGAAGCAACTGATTATCATCTTTCAGAATCTGGTCTGCACATCTTCCTACAAACACGCACGGACCCTCCTGTGCCAGACGTTTCACAGCTTCTTCCTGAGCATGAAACATTTTCTCCGGAATTGTCAGGCGTTTTTTGTCCTGTGCTTCTTCCGACATCATTACTCCGATTGCATAGAGAAGACTGGTTTTGCCTTTAAATTCATCGATAATCTCCTGACTGATCCCATGTCTCTCTGCTGCTTTCAGCAAAAGCTTACTGTCATAAAAGGGGACTCCCATTTTTTCTGAAAGCAAAGCTGCAATGTGTCTTCCACCGCTTCCATACTGTCTGCTAATCGTGATTGTTTTCATAGGCCACCACTCCTTTCAGCTCATCTGCCTGAAAATGAATTGTTATTTTTTTATCTATCCACATTATAGGAATTTTCGAATATTTTTGCAATATCCATTAAAATTTTCATAACATTTCACAATTCTAAGCTAAAGGATTTGGTAATATTGTTAGTAAAGGTTCTTGACCTTGAAGTCACGCTCTGCTTCTCTTCTCTGATCCTTCTTCGCAATATCCTGTCTCTTATCATAAAGTTTCTTGCCTCGGGCCATTCCGATCTCTACTTTTACCAGACTGTCCTTGAAGTAAACCTTCAAAGGTACCAGAGTTAAACCTTTTTCTTTGAGCTTTGCTTCAATTTTGTTGATCTCATATCTGTGAAGCAAAAGCTTACGGATTCTCAACGGATCCTTATTGAAAATATTGCCTTTCTCATAAGGGCTGATATGCATTCCGTAAATATAAACCTCTCCATTCTCCACACGGATAAAGGACTCCTTGATGCTGCATTTGCCCATACGCAGAGATTTTACCTCTGTTCCTGCAAGGGCAATGCCAGCTTCATAAGTATCTTCTATAAAATAGTCATGAAATGCCTTTTTATTATTGGCAATCAGCTTCATTCCTTTTTTCTTTGCCATAATATCCTCCAAGCTATCTTCCATTTTTATACAGTTATAACATATTTTTACTGCAAATTACAGACTGTCCGGTAAATCGTCATCCCAGACGTTTGAAACCAGTTCAAAGTCCACCGTCTTGAGCATCTTATCTGCATCCGCCACGCGGACACGGACTTTATCTCCCAGCTTGTAAACTTTTTTTGTCATCTCGCCGCGCAGTTCATAGGTTTCCTGGTCGAAGACATAATAGTCGTCACGCAGAGTGTTGACATGTACCAGACCTTCTACTGTATTTGGAAGTTCCACATAAAGTCCCCATCCTGTAACACCTGAGATAATTCCTTCGAATTCTTCTCCCAAATGATAGGACATGTATTCTGCTTTCTTCAGCTTGTCTGATTCACGCTCTGCCTCATCTGCACGACGTTCGCATACACTGGACTGTCTTGCAACTTCATCCAGAATTTCCGCATAATGCTCGGTTCTTCCCTCACGCATTAATCTGCCTCGCAAGTTATCCTTGATGATCCTGTGGATCTGCAGGTCAGGATAACGTCTGATCGGGGATGTGAAATGGCAGTAATATTTCGCAGCCAGTCCGAAATGGCCACTGCACTCTGTAGTATATTTTGCCTGTTTCATGGAACGCAGTACCAGACGGCTGATCATCGCTTCATTTGGAAGTCCTTCGATACTTTCGATGATCTGTTGGATTTCCTTCGGAGTGATCTCTTCTTTTGCTTTCTGGATCTTTATCCCCTGGTTATGAAGCAGTGTCAGAAGACTTTCCACTTTCTCAGGATCTGGATTATCGTGGGTTCTGTATACAAATGGAATTTCTTCTGTACAATATTCCTGCGCTACAGTTTCGTTTGCCATCAACATGAAGTCTTCGATGATCTTGGTTGCCACATTTGCTTCATACGGCTTTACATCGATTGCTTTTCCTGCTGCATTCAGAATAATCTTACTTTCCGGAAAGTCAAAATCAATAGATCCTCTGTGATGACGGCTGTTTCTTAAGATTTCAGACAATTCTTTCATCATAAAGAACATAGGAATCAGAGCTTTATAGCGTTTCTTTGCTTCTTCGTCTGTATCTTCAAGAATATTCTTTACATCAGTATAACACATACGTTCATTTACGTTAATCACAGTTTCTGCGATCTGGTGAGAAACTACTTTACCTTTTTCATTGATATCCATCAGACAGCTTAGCGCCAGTCTGTCCTCGCCCTGATTCAGAGAACAGATTCCATTAGAAAGACGCTCCGGCAGCATCGGCACAACACGGTCCGCCAGATATACGCTGGTTCCTCGTTTCAACGCTTCTTTGTCCAGCGCACTGTTGTACTGCACATAGTTGCTTACGTCTGCGATATGAACTCCGAGGTGATAAATATCTCCCTCTTTTGTCAGAGAAATCGCATCGTCCAGGTCTTTTGCATCTTCGCCGTCAATAGTGACTGTCTGCAGATGTCTCAGATCCAGTCTTCCGTCTCTGTCTGCATCCAGCACATGATCTGGAACACGCTGTGCCTGCTTCATTACCTTCTCCGGAAATTCGCTTGGGATTCCAAAGCTCTTGACAATTGCCAGGATGTCGGTACCAGGTGTACGGATATTTCCAAGATTTTCTTTGATTTTGCCTTCCGGATTCTTATTCTTGGAACCATAGTCTGTGACTACTGCAATTACTTTATCCCCGTTTTTAATTCCTGCAGCTTCTTTTCTCGGAATGAAAATATCTTTGGAAAATTTGGGATTATCACTGATCACGAAACCGAAATCACGATTTAACTGATAGGTCCCCACAATTTCCGGCATACCACGCTCCAGAACTTTGACAACTGTGCCTTCTTTGCGCTTGCCTTCTTTCTGACCATCACGGATAATAATTCGTACTTTGTCCTGATGCATGGCTGTTCCTGTATCAGATTCAGGGATAAAAATGTCCTCATCCTGTCCTTCGATTTCCACAAAACCAAAGCCTTTCGGATGTCCGATAAATGTTCCTTCCGCCTGAACACCCTCAAGATGATCTTCCTTATAATTGTCCTCATCCATGAAATCTCTGTCCCGGTTTCTTCCCCGGCTTTTCTCTCTGATCTTGTCTTTGTTTTTATCTTTAAATTTGTCTTTTTTCTTTTTGCCCTGATCTGCGCCGTATTCATCCCTTCGGTCATCATAATAACGGTCATCTTTTTTCTTCTTCCATTTTCCTTTGACCTTTTCATATCTGCCTTTATTATCCACAGATACTTTTCCTTCATAACAGAGTTCATCCAGAACATCATAGAGATCTCGTTTCTCTTCTTTGGAAAGTCGCAGAAGTGTGGCGATTTCACGTAATCTCATTGGTTTATAAATGGGATCTCCCAACAGTTCCAGAATAAACTTTTTTCTTCGTTCTATATCTTTTTTCTTCATATTGCTCCTCTAATTTTCAAAATTATAACTTCTTTATTCTCAAGTTTTATTGGAAAGTGCAGTGTGATCCTGCCAGTAGAACTCTTTATGTCATGCAAACATTACAGAATAATTTTCCAGGATATAAAAAACACTCTTGCACGTGACAAGAGTGTTTCCAGTTTCATTCTAAATTAACCCAGCATATTTAACGCTACAGAAATTACGAAAAATAAAACTCCCATAATAGCAGTAGCCTTAACAAGTCCGCCCTCCATAGAACGGCCTTTGTTCTTGCCCCAGTATGTTTCTGCTGCTCCGGCAATAGCACCAAGTCCCTGCTGCTTACCTTCCTGCATAAGAACTACGACTGTAAGAGCGATGCAATCTATTATGAAAATGATACTCAGAATAATCTTAACAATCTGCACTTCGTTACACCTCCTAATCAACTGTGTTTCATTGTAACATAGCCAGAAAGGGATTTCAACTACAATTCCTCTTTTTTTAAGGATTTTTGATATGCTATTTTACAGTTATCTTTATCTTCTTTCTGACTTTTCCTGAACTTACGGTAAGATAAGCTGTTCCTTTTTTCTTTCCGTAAATTACGCCGGATGTATTTACAGCTACAATTTTCTTATTTGAAATCGTATAGTTAACCTTCTCTCTGGAAGTAACAGGACTTATTACTGGCTTCAAGGTAACTTTGGTACCTTTTTTCAGTGTTATAGCAGATTTCAGCCCGCTTATCTTTACAGTACGAACCTTGCCAGTCTGAACGTTTACCTTTAATGTAGCTTTTTTACCGCTCTTTAAGATTACTGTAACTTTGGCTGTTCCAGTTTTATTTTGTGCTTTCAGGACACCTTTTTTATCTACAATCACGATTTTTTTGTTACTGGAAGTCCACGACTTCACAGAATCACCATATGCCATGGTTACCTTCACTTTATTCGTACTCTGTTTTTTCTGCAGTGTAACAGAAGTAAGATTCAGTTTAATAACTGCTTTCAGTTTACTTCCATAATTTCTTGTAGTTTTCTCGCCGCAGACAGAACAGGTTCCTTCCTGTTTCGCAGCCCTGAATACCGTTGCTTTCGCAATAGTCTTCCATACGTATTTATGTGTATGCTCTGCATAATATTTTCTGGTAAGCTTCTCTGCATCTGCTCCCAGCGGATCATCCGTACGATTGTACTTTGTCAGCCACCAGCAGCCGGTTACCTCATTCTTAGGGCAGTCCGAAGTATCTATTTCCGTATTGAAGTAGACTGCACCGCTGGCTGTCTCATGGGTGGTACAGCTTGTATCCACATATTTTACAAAACCAATGCCCTTCTCTGCACCACAGTCTGCTGCATAAGAATTATTTTCAATATCATCGATCCGGTTCAGACTGTCATAGAAACCGATAATTCCACCGATATATGCAGCCTCTTTCCCTGTACCTTTCACCTTGCCGGCAAAAACATTATTCTTCATGGTATATGCACAGTTGTTCCATGCCTGTGCCACATAAATATCCGATCCCAGGATTCCACCAACCTTATCCTGACCGGTAACTGTTCCCTCTACCATGCAGTTATCAATGGTTGCTTTTCTACCATTTGGCGCAGAAGAGTCATCGTAGCCGCCGCCCATGATTCCACCTGCCTGCTGTCCGGATGCGATCACATCGCCATAGAATTTACAATCAGTTACTGTGCATTCACCCATGGCATTATCACGTGTACCGATGATACCGCCTACATAATCTTTTCCATAAACTATTGCATAACTTACACAGTTCGTTATCGTTCCCTGCATACGTCCCGCAAACGAACCGATTCTGTCTTCATCTTTATCATAACCGATAACAACACCCTTTTCTATGGTACAGTTCTTTATGGTTGCTCCAAAACCGGAAGAGCATCCTGCATAAGGACTTACTGTTTTATTTGCGCCAATGAAACCGGCCTTCAGGGTACTGGAACCACTTTTCAGAGTTACGTTGTCGATCACAACAGCACTACCGGACAGACCTACTCCCTCGAAATTGTTAACAAGACCGTATCCTGCGATTTTCTTTCCATAAATGTTCAGGTTGCGTACTTCTGTATTGCGGACATATCCAAACAGAGGAAGTCCTCCTTCCGGAACTGTAATGGTGTGATTGTTTCCATCCAGAACCCCGCTAAATACGTTCAGATTGTCACCATCTTTCAAATCTTTTGTGCCATCTTTGGTTACACCGACAGGTTTCCAGTCCTCCGGAAGAGTAATGTCTTCAGTGAGCTGGAAATAAGTTCCTTCAAAGTTATATCCTTCCGTATTTACCTTATCCCGCATCGCCTCCAGATCTGCTGTACTTCCGATACAATACGGTTTTTCGGCAGTGCCTTCTCCTTCCCACAAAGCAGAACCATCTGCAGCAGTAATGCACTTTGTATCAGAATATGCATACTCACTGTCTGTAATTTCATTCTGTTTTTCCACATCTTCCTGTGTTCCTTCCGGTTCTCCTGTACTAAATTCTTCTGTCTGAAATTCTTCTGCTGACGGAGTATCTCCTGCACTGAACTCTGCTCCCATAACAGAAACCGGAAGCTGACAAGCCAGAAGAACTGCAAGCAGCAGAGCTGCTATACTTTTCCAACTCTTTTTTAATTTCATTTTTTTCTCCTCTTTTAAGGGGTTTTCCCTATCATCTCAAACCTTTATTATTATTTTTACAGTACCATTTTTCCACTTTGCAGAAGCAGCGGTTCCTGCTTTTCCAGACCTTAGATATAGTCCGGTGTTCTCCCCCTTTCTTTTATTGGAATATTCTGTTTCCCGAAAAAAAAGCCGCGTCTTCCCAGACACGACTTCACTCACAAAATACCGTGCCGCCCTGAAACCGAGGGTTTCCGCACTCAGCCGCAAAGATAGATCTGACTTAGAGTTTTTACTCATCACAGTAGCGTTCCTGTGCAGGATTCTCACCTGACTTCCTATGCAGATTTTTCCGATTCCTTCTGCATAAAATCCCTGTGGCATCGCCTTAATATCACCATACCCTCTACCCCAAATTTTGTCAATATATTTCCAGTCAGGCCCGTATTTTCTATAATTTTCTGAATACTTGTTTTTCCTTTCTTATATCTTTACAGAAAAATGGAAGCCATTTTTCTTAATGGCCTCCATTCCAACTGATACACAATACTTTTTATAATAACTCAACAATGATGTTCAGCTTTTGCAAAAGGATTCTCATACACTTCCAGTTCTCCTAATGCCTCATGAATACGCAAAAGCTGGTTATATTTGGCATTTCTGTCTGATCGGCATGGAGCACCTGTTTTAATCTGACCGGCTCCTGTGGCAACTGCCAGATCTGCGATAAAGGAGTCCTCGGACTCACCTGATCTGTGAGAAATTACGGCTCTGTATCCAGATTTCTGGGCCATTTCTACTGCATCCAGTGCTTCTGAAAGGGTTCCGATCTGATTTACTTTTACCAGGATTGCATTGGCAGCTTCCAGTCTGATTCCGCAGGCAAGGCGTTTTATATTGGTTACAAACAAATCGTCGCCTACCAGCTGGATTCTTTTTCCCAGACGCTCTGTCATTTGCTTCCAGCCTTCCCAATCATCTTCTTCCAGACCATCTTCTATAGAAACGATGGGAAATTTCTCAATCAGTTTCTCGTAATAATCAATCATCTCACCTGCATCTCGCAGAACCTCTTCGCCTTTCATCTTTCCTTCACCAGGAAAAACGTATACACCTCGTTCTTCGTCATACAATTCACTGGCAGCTGCATCAATCGCGATACAAATATCTTTTCCCGGTTCATATCCGGCTTTTTTTACTGCCTCTATGATCAGTTCCAGAACACTTTCCGAATCAGGAAGATCCGGTGCAAAACCGCCCTCATCACCTACTGCGGTTGACAGATTTCTGTGCTTCAGGATGATTTTCAGAAACTGGTATACTTCTGCACACATGCGGATGGCATGTTCCATGTTTTTTGCACCTACCGGCATGATCATAAATTCCTGCAAATCTACTGTGTTGTCTGCATGACGGCCGCCATTGAGAATGTTCATCATAGGTACCGGCATCTGCCTGGTATGGCATCCGCCCAGATACTGGTATAAGGGGATTCGGAGTGCCGCTGCTGCCGCTCTTGCCACTGCCATGGACACTCCCAGCGATGCATTTGCCCCTACATTGCTCTTATTGTCTGTGCCGTCGGTATCTATAATTTTTTTATCAATAAAAGTCTGGTTCAGAGCATTTTCCCCAAGGATTGCTTCTGCCAGTTTCGTGTTTACATTCTCTACTGCTTTCTGAACACTAAGGCCTACATAACAGTCTTTTTCTCCGTCTCGTAACTCTACTGCCTCAAATTTACCGGTTGAAGCTCCTGAAGGAACAATTGCCCTTCCTGTATATCCATTGATCCCTATCACACCTTCGCCTACTGTAACTTCAACTTCTACAGTAGGGTTTCCTCTGGAATCCAGTACTTGTCTTGCGTGAACCCTTCTTACAGGCAGATAACGTAACATTTTTTTAACCTCCTGCTTATTTTATGAAATCCGTGAATAATTGCCTCCACTTCGCTGGTGCAGACTTCAACAAGCTCTCCCGCTGCCAGTAATCAATGTCTGTACTTCAGCATTTTATTTGTTTCATATGCATAGCATTTCCAGATACTCTGATGAATATGCGCTATATACAAGCGGTTCTTAAATGATATTTTGGTGTATTGCTCCTTGTATGTCACTTTTTCGTGCATTATACTTCTGCCTCAAAGCCAAATCCTCTCTGGTAATTTTGTAAATTTCATATAATTTTCAGAATATTTCATTATGTCAAATCGTTTTAATTGTTTCTTTTAAATATTTTTATAAATTTTTAGTTTTTACGCTTGACATTCCAATTGTTATCTGTTATAGTAAGCTCATAAAACAAAAGGGATTACGGAAAACAAAAAAGCAAAGGAGTGAGACCACCGAAAACATAATTTCTTCTTTATAATTTAAGAAAGCGAGGTACAGACCACCAGAATAGTTAAAATTTCAAATTCATGATTTATAATTTATGAAAGGCAGGTACGGACCACCAAGAACTTAAAGTTTTAAATCCAACTAAGTTTTATAAGTCCCTACTAATACAAAGGAAGGTACAGTCCAATGAAAACCTAACAATTTACCCTATTTAAAAGCAACAGCTCAATAACATAAGGACGGTATAATCCAATGGACATTTAATAATTTATCTTATTAAAAATAACCGACAATCCATACAAGGAAGGTACAATCCAATGGAAACTTAATGATTTACCTTATTTAAAAAGCAACATCCATCAATACAAGGAAGGTACAGTCCGATGAGAACTTAACGATTTACCCTATTTAAACTAAATAAGGAAGGTACAGACCAATGGGACACTAAGTTTTTACAATAACTTTTAAATATAAGTTTATAGAAAGTGAGGTATCATCCCTTGGATACAGAATCTTAACAAGAGCCACGATGAAAAATAGATCAGTGGCTCTTTTATTTTGTATTTTTTCAGGCAATTTCCTCCTCACCTGGACAATTGAGTTTTCATACAAGTGTATAGCATAAGTTATCTTTAAAACAATATACAAAGTCTATTGTTCTCTTTTCTTTCATATATTTAAGCAACATCCTTTCTTTTGAGGTTATCATTCTATGCGTCTCAAATACATATCCCCTGTCAAATTCTTTTCTGCAAGAACCGGACGGATTTTGCTGCTTTTTTGTGCATCTGCACTTGTGGGTTCTGCTGCCGGAAAAATTGTTTCGCATTTCACGCAGAAACAGATTGCTGTTCCCTCTTCTTCCCAGAGTTCCAGCTGGGGGCTTAGTTTTCAGGAAGAAGGAAAACGTCCTGTGGGAAATGCCACGATCGAGGAATTGTCTCAGTATGATGCTTTTTTTGCAGAAAATACGGACGAAAAGAAAATCTATCTTACCTTTGATGCCGGATACGAAAATGGAAATACACCCGCGATCCTGGATGCACTGAAAAAGCATCAGGCTCCGGCTACCTTTTTTGTTGTGGGGAATTTCATTTCAGAAAACAAGGATCTGATCAAACGGATGGAAGCCGAGGGGCATACTGTTGGAAATCATACGATGACGCATCCGGATATGTCAAAAATTTCTACACAAGAATCTTTTCAGAAAGAATTAGCAGGCGTGGAAGATATTTATAAAGAAATTACCGGAAAAGAAATGACGAAATTTTACCGGCCGCCGCAGGGAATTTACAGTACTCTGAATCTGTCTATGGCGAAAGAAATGGGATATCATACATTTTTCTGGAGTCTCGCTTATGTGGACTGGTACCAGGATAAGCAGCCAGATCCGCAGGAGGCTATTGCAAAACTGACGAAGCGGATTCATCCTGGAGCTATTGTACTGCTACATAGCACCTCTTCTACTAATGCGCAGATTCTTGATGAACTGCTAAGTAAATGGGAAGAGATGGGGTATTCGTTTCATTCTTTAAATGAATTAGTTTCTTCATCTTAGACAAATCAAGTTCCACATGCATTTTCACTCACAAAAAATAATACACAAGTCAAAAACTGTTCTGTATCACAGATAGTCTGTCCTAATAATCTACAAAACAAGCACTTAGATATCGAGGTACGGGCAGGCAACAATATAACTTTTTTATAAGCCTGATTTCAAAATGAGATGCACTCCACAAGGAACAAATCCCGTAGAGTGCATCTCATTTTGTTTATAAATCAATACTTATGAGAATATCAATTTATGGTCCGTTTTATTTAATTTTATAATCATTCGTATTATTCAGCATCTGCTGCTTCTGTTTCTTCCGGTTCTTCTGTTGTTTCTGCGTCTTTTGTATCATCGGATGCTTCCTCAGCATCTTCTGTTGCAGCATCTTCGCTATCTACAACTCCGCCTTCAACAACCAGGTCTTCAGGATTGATGTCATCGCCATAAACTGGTTTCAGAGTTTCTTCGAAGTCTTTGTGGAAGAACTGCTCGTCTGCCAGAGATTTGATTTCATCGTTGATCGCATTCAGAAGGTCTGTGTTGCCTTTCTGTACTGCAGGTGCAATTGTGTCGATATCACCAAGAGATTCAATTCCTACGGAGAATCCTTCATTCTGCTGTGCCCAAGCAAGTACCTCTGTGTTATCTGTTGAGAATGCATCTCCTCTTCCGTCAAGAAGTGCATCGTATGCTTCCTGGTATTCATCAAATTTTACAAGTTCGATGTCCGGATAGTTGTCTGTGAAGTATGTTTCTGCTGTTGTTCCTTTTACAACGATCAGTTTCTTGCCTTCCAGATCTTTTACATCTGTAATCAGTGCATCGTCAGGAGAAACAACACCAAGAGCTACTTTCATGTATGGAAGTGCGAAGTCTACTTTCTCTGCTCTGTCATCTGTTACTGTGAAGTTTGCAAGGATTACGTCTACTTTTGCAGACTGCAGATATTCTACACGGCTTGCTGCCTCTACATATGTAAATTCTACATCATCTTCACTTCCAAGGAGGTCTTTTGCAAGTCTCTTACCGAAGTATACGTCGTATCCCTGAACATCACCGTTTTCATCTACATATCCGAATGGGTTCTTGTCGCTGAATACACCGATTTTAATCTTTCCGTCTTCTTTGATCTCATCCAGAGTACGGGCCTGTACAGTATTTCCGCCATCATCTGCTGCACTTACAAGAATACTTCCGCCAAGAAGTGTTGTTGCTGCTACACCTGTTGCTAATAAAACTGCTAATAATTTTTTCTTCATGTCCTTTTCCTCCATGTTTTAAAAAATTTTGATTTTATTATTATTTTTATAACTATCTGTTGTGGTCTCCTGCTGTTAGCCGGGTTATTGTGACCCGTTTCAGGATTTTATTTTACTGTATTCTATTTCTTAACTGTTTCATAATGGAAACTGTTCAGGAACTGTTTTGCTCTGTCTGTCTGTGGATTGTCAAAAAACTGTTCAGGAGTGTTCTCTTCTACGATATTTCCTTTATCCATGAAGATCACTCTGTCTGCTACAGATCTGGCAAATTCCATTTCGTGAGTAACGATCAACATGGTCATTCCTGTTTTTGCAAGTTCCAGAACTACCTGAAGTACTTCTCTTACCATCTCCGGGTCAAGAGCGGCCGTAATCTCATCCAGCAACATAATCTCCGGATGCATCAGCATGGCACGTACAATGGCAACTCGCTGTTTCTGACCTCCGGAAAGCTGTCTTGGATAGTTGTCTTTCTTATCCAGAAGTCCAACTCGATCCAGAAGCTGCTCGGCTTCTTTTTTCACTTCTTCTTTGTTTCTCTTCTGCACTTTCAGTGGTGCCAGAAGAAGGTTATTTAAAATTGTCATGTTCGGGAAAAGATCGTAGCTCTGGAAAACCATTCCGATCTTCTCTCTGACTTTGCTGATATTCTTTTTTTCATTCTCGTAGCTTGCACCGTTAAGTTTCAGTACGCCACTGTCAATTGCTTCCAGGCGGTTGATACATCGCAAAAAAGTACTTTTTCCACATCCGGAAGGTCCTACGATTACTACCACTTCTCCTTTTTGCATAGAGAAGGAAACATCATCCAGAATAGGAACATTATTTACATATGATTTCTTTAAATGCTCTACTTCTAAAATCGGCTGTTCCATTCATTTATCCTCATTTCTATTAGTCTGCGAACTTCTTTTCCAGGACTCTGGAGAGTCTGGAGAAAGGAAAACATATGATGAAGTACATACAGAATACTGCACCGTATACCCAGAGGGCTGCTGTCGGATTTGTATATCGGGATGCATCAATGATCTGCTTTCCTACTTTTAATACCTCTACTACACCGATCAGGGCTACCAGTGAAGTGGTCTTGATCATTCGGGTGAGAAGGTTAACTGCGGATGGAAGAAGTCTTCGGATGGTCTGTGGAAGGATAATGTAAAGATATACCTGCCATTTGCTTAATCCAAGACCATACCCGCTGTCATACTGGTGTTTCGGGATGGAGATCAGTGCACTTCGTACCAGGTCGCCCATCTCTGCTGTTCCCCAGAAAGTAAATACAATAACTGCTGCTGTCTCACCGGTAAGGTTCATTCCCAGATGCTTGGCTGCTCCGAAATATACCAGGAACAGCAGTACCAGCTGAGGCATGATTCTTACAATCTCAAGGTAAATACGACAGATAAATTTAATTATTTTATTCGGAATGTTCATTACCATTCCAAGAAGAAATCCAAGTACAATGGAAAATACCATGGAAATCAGTGCAATTCTTATAGTTACCCACAAGCCCTGCCAGAGTCTTAATGAGTTGATTCCTTTGAAAAGAACCTCAATCCCCATATTCTGCATAGCGGACTCTCCTTTCTACAAATGAACAGATCAGCGAGATTGGTAAAAGTATGATCAGATATGCGATTACCAGTATCATCAGTGCTTCATCTGTTTTGTAATAAATTCCAATTAAGTCTTTGGTCACAAACATCAGGTCTGCAAGTGCTACTGCACTGAATACGGATGTTTCTTTAATAAGAAAGATCGCATTTGCACAGAATGCAGGGATGGAATTGGATACCGCCTGCGGCAGGATTATATTTGTAAATACCTGACTCTTACTCATTCCGAGACTTAATGCGGATTCTACCTGAATCGGTGGAACATTATCCAGACCACTTCGGAAAGCTTCTGCCATGTAGCTGCCTCCCAGAAATGCCAGACCTGAGATTGCGCATTGTTCGGAACTAAGTACGATTCCTATCTTCGGAAGACCGAAGTACAGAAAGAATAACTGTATCAGCAGTGGAGTGTTTCTTGATAATTCTATGTAGCATTCCACGATCTGGCAAAGTACCGGAATCTTGAAATACTTGATCATGCTACAGACAAGTCCTACGATGATCGCAAGGACCACGCCGATCACTGCCATGTGAAGGGTGAGTTTCGCAGCTTCTATATAAAGAGGTGCCTGTTCGCGGATAAATTCAAAGTCCATGGTTACATTTTCTCCTTCTCTGATATAAGCAACTTCTCATATCAGTTTTACCTCATTTTATTCTATGTAAAATTTACATGAGATATTTTATATACTTTGTTTTGCCATTTAACAGGCAAGTTTTTCATAAATTGCATCTGCAAGTTTGCGATGTCCGTATTCATCCAGATGTTCTTGGTCTGCTTCGCCCGGCTGTGCATATGCGGAAGCCTGTAAATAAGAAATGTTTCTTGCTTTTGCGATTTTTTCATATACCCGATGAAGGTTCAGGGATACTTCTCTGGATTTCTTATCGAATTCCGGATCAAAGTCTTCTTCCCAGATTCGCTCACCAAGATAAATTGGAGATACCAGAAGAATTTTTGCATCCGGGTTTACAATGTTAATCTGGTTGAGAAGCTGTTCAATTCCCTGTCCGATTACTTCCGGGGTTGCACTGTATACGCTTTTACAGTCGTTGGTGCCAAGCATTAGTACGATAGTGTCTACCGGTCTGTGGCTCTCAAGGATTGCCGGAAGCATTTCTGTTCCTCTTCTTTCTGTGCGAAATGGGTCATCGAATACTGTAGTTCTTCCGCAAAGACCTTCTTCAATTACTCGGTAGCCTTTCTCTCTTACTTTGTCATCCAGGATACTGGTCCAACGTGTACCCCATCCATATCTCTGATTGGATGTTCCCGGGATCAATCCGTATGTATTAGAATCACCGAAACATAAGATTTGTTTCATGCCTTGTCACCTTCTTAACTGATTTTTTGTTTCAGGTTTTTGTTTTTCCTGTTTTCATATCGATTTGATAGGAATACTATACAATCTTTATTTTGGTTTGTCAATCCCTTTTTTGTATTTTTTTGAAAACGTTTATTTTTATATTATAAAGGGACGCTCAGAAATATTTTTATTTTCCGTGCGGTTTCGGGACCTAAGATATTCTAAGTCCTCAAAAAGCTGCTAAAACCATGAGAACTAAGAATATCTAAGATCCCTGCAAATGCACGGAAAATAAAAATATTTCTGAGCTGAGCATTGATTGTGATACTTTTTCTTCGCAAGTAAAACTTTCCTGCATAAAAATACGCATTATTTCATAGACATAGACTCGGTATCTTCAAACACTCTAAATCTCACAAATACAGCTTTTATATTGAATATTTTTTTATAAAGCAAAAGAGCAGCTACTACACCTGGCACATTGGTGTAATATCTGCTCTTCTTCGTGCGATATTCTGTTATAGATTATAGCACTGCCATTCTTATTTATGCAATACCTGTTCTACCGCATTTTTCCATCCAGCATATTTCTGGGCGCGTTCTTCTGACTGCATCTGTGGAGTAAAGCGAGTGCGTGTCATTTTGTTGAGAACTTCTTTCTTATTATATATGCCGACTGCGATTCCTGCTGCGTAGGCAGCTCCGATCCCGGAGAGTTCTTCGGAGGAAGGTACCTGGACGGTGACATGGGCGATGTCGCTCTGGAACTGCATGAGGTATTTGTTCTTGGTCGGACCGCCATCTACGCGGAGTTCCGAAATGTCAATGCCGGATTCGGTACTCATTGCTTTTATGACATCTGTGATCTGGTAAGCAATACAGTCGAGAGCAGCTCTTACGATTTCTTTTCGTTTCGTAGTTCTGGTCATGCCTGTAAGGATGCCTGTTGCTTCGCTGTCCCAGTATGGAGCGCCAAGACCGGTAAATGCAGGCACCAGATAGGATTTATCTGCAGGATTAGACTCTTTGGCAAGCTGCTCTGTTTCGCCAGGAGAAGAAATCAGTTCCAGATCATCTTTGAGCCAGGTGATAACTGCACCTGTATAGTTGATGTTTCCTTCCAGAACATAATTAACTTCTCCGCCCAGTTTCCACGCAAGTGATGTTACCACGCGGTTGCTGAATACAGGCTTATCTCCGATATTCATCATAATAGAAGAGCCTGTTCCGTAGGTAGATTTGATCATACCGGTTTCTACACATCCCTGTCCGAAAAGTGCGCCGTGAGAGTCTCCCAGTACGCCTCTGATCGGGATTTCATGATCAAGATAGCCGTCAAAATCTGTTATTCCGTAATCTCCGTCGGAGTCTGTTACTTCCGGAAGAGCGGACATCGGAATTCCGAAAAGGCCACATACCTGTTTGTCCCATTTAAGTTCTGAAATGTTGAACATCTGGGTTCTGGATGCGTTGGAGTAATCTGTGCGGAACTCTTTTCCGCCTGTGAGTTTGTATACAAGCCAGCTGTCGATGGTTCCGCAGCAGAGCTCGCCTTTATCCGCCAGTTCCTGTACCCCTCCTACATTCTTCAGTACCCAGGCAATCTTGGCCGCTGAGAAGTATGGAGATAACTGTAAACCTGTATGAGAACAGATCATGTCCGCATCTCCGACTTTTTCAATTTCTTCGCAGATCTGGGCACCTCTTGCGCACTGCCATACAACTGCGTTGTATACCGGCTTGCCTGTGGTGCGATTCCAGACCATTGCTGTTTCACGCTGGTTGCTGATTCCGAGGACTGCCAGATCGTTTTTGTTGATTCCGGCTTTCTCTACCAGATTCTTTACGACTGCCAGTGTATTTGCATAAATTTCCTCAGGATCGTGCTCTACCCAGCCCTTTTCGTTAATATACTGTTTATGAGGGAGGTCTGTTCGACAGATCAGGGTGCCCTCCTCATCAAAGAGGAGAGCTTTTGTTCCCTGTGTACTCTGGTCGATTCCTAATACATATCTGCTCATCTTATTTCACCAGTTCTGCTGCTTTTTCTGCGATTCCTTTTGCGTTGAGTCCGTAGTAGTCGAATACTTCCTGGGATGTACCTGTGATAACCGGAGCATCCGGAAGGCTCATATTTACGACTTTACGAGGGCATTCGCTGCCGACTACCTGGCTCACCATGGAGCCAAGGCCGCCGAACGGAGCGTGTTCTTCTACTGTAAGAACTGCTTTTGCATTCTCTGCTGCTTTTACAACAGCTGCTTTATCAAGAGGTTTTACACAGTACATATCTACAACTGTTGCGCTGATTCCCTGCTCTTTTAGGATTGCTGCTGCATCTTTTGCAGGTTTTACCATTTCGCCGCATGCGATGATGGCTACGTCTGTTCCTTCGCATACAAATGTTGCTTTGTCCATTTCAAAAGGTACGTTACCTTCTTCATATACAGAATCTACGGCGTTACGGCCTACACGGATGTATGCAGGTTTTTCATCTTTTAATAATGCCTCTGTCAGTTTCTCTGTCTGTAAATGATCGCTTGGAATATAAACTCTCATATTCGGGATAGCTGCCATTGCTGCAATATCCTGTGCGGAATGATGACTCATTCCCAGCGCGCCATAGCTGACACCGCCACTGATTCCTATCAGTTTTACATTTGTGTTGGAATATGCTACATCAATTTTTGCCTGCTCATAGCTTCTTGTGGAAATGAAGCATGCCGGTGATACTGCATAGGATTTCTTGCCACATTTTGCAAGACCTGCAGATACACTTACCAGATCCTGTTCTGCGATTCCGATCTCTACGAACTGTTCCGGATAAGTTTCTGCAAAAGGTGTGAAAGAACCACTTCCTCTGGAATCACTGCAGAGTGCTACGATATCTTTATCTGTTTTTGCCGCATCCATCAGGACCTGGCAGATCATCTGTTTATTTGCAATTTTACTCATGGAGAGCAGCCTCCTTTCTGGCGTCTAAATCTTTCATAATCTGTGCATATTCTTCATCGTTTGGTACATGGTGATGCCATGCTGCTTTGTTTTCCATTACAGAGGAGCCACAGCCTTTAACGGTATTTGCAACCAGAAGGGTTGGTTTTCCCTTCACTGTCTTTGCTTCTTCAAATGCTGCATTAAGCTGTTCGATGCTGTTTCCGTCTTTTACATCGATGACGTTCCATCCGAAGCTTCTGAATCTCTCAGCTACATCATCCTGATGCATCACTTCTTCGGTTGTTCCGGAGATCTGGAGACGGTTTCTGTCTACAACTGCGCAGAGGTTGTCCAGTTTATACTGACTTGCGGACATTGCACCTTCCCATACGGAACCTTCTGCTAATTCGCCGTCACCCATAACTGTGTAAACTCTGTAGTTTTTGTGGTTCATTTTTCCAGCAAGTGCCATACCTACGCAGACCGGAAGTCCATGTCCAAGGGAACCGGAATTCATTTCGATTCCAGGAAGTTTGTTGTTCGGATGTCCGATAAATTTAGATCCGAATTTGCTGAATTTCTCGATGACTTCATCAATTGAGAAAAATCCTTTCTTTGCAAGAACTGCATATAATGTTTCTACGGAATGTCCTTTACTCATTACAAAAAGGTCACGGTCCGGATCGTCCATATTCTCAGGACTGATGTTCATCTGGCTGAAATATAAAGTTACCAGAGTATCCATTACACTCATGTCACCACCGATATGTCCTGCTTTTCCTGCGCAGATCATATTGATGACATCTTTCCTCAGATCATAAGCTAAAGCTGTCAGGTTTTCCATTATTCTCATTCTCCTCTCAAATATGCTTTGACATCTTCTTCAATCGGGTCGTAAAGATCCGGCTGGATTCCAATGTATTTACATGCTTCATAAAGTACCGGAACAACATCTTTGTGAATACCTACGCAATGGTGGATGTATGGTCCCTCAACGATTTTTGCTTCCAAACGTTTGATGTTATCAACTTCAACCCAGAGGTAAGTTCCCATTCCTTTTGGTCCGTCGATTCCTTTTGCGTTGCCAAGAAGCAGAGAATATTCTCCGTTATCGCCGTCAAAACGTGCCAGTGTTACATCACCATGTTTTGCTTCTGCTGTGATAGCGCCCGGATAATCGAATGCCAGCGGATAAGTGATCTTTGGTGTTTCTCTTGCAACGGAGATTGGCCATGGTCCGCAGTGCTGTAAAAGTTCGCCGTTTGCATTGTCAGGATGACGGATGGTCCAGTCTGCGAAGAAACTTCTGGTCTCTCCCATTCCTGCTGCTTCTACCATCAGAGCTGTGATAGCGCCGTGGATATCTGTCTCACAGACTACCGGGATTCCTTCTTCATTTAAGAGAGCGTTTGCTGCACACGGCATAACTCCCAGTTCGGACTGAAGCTGATTCCAGCACTGAATTGCACCTGCCTGACATCCGTATTTGGTGATCAGGTTCTTCATGGCAACTTTCAGAGCTGCTACGTTTTCCAGTTCTTCGTCTTTGATCTCAACGATCATGTTTGTACGGCAGTATTCGATTACTTTTTCAACTTCTGTTTTCTCTGCTTTTACTTTCTTTACTTCATCTGTAAGTTCCGGCATCGGAATCGGGGAAAGCTGGATGTTGAATTTCTCAAGAAGTTCTCCCTCGTTGCACATGGTTGTCCAGAAGTCAAACGGTCTTGTGGAGATCTGAAGGATTCTCATGTTTTTGAATTTCTTTACTACATTACATACTGCCATGAAATCACGGATTCCTCTTTCAAATACCGGATCGTTTAAACGGCAGTTGGTCATGTATGTAAACGGGATACGGAATCTTCTGAGAACCTTTCCTGTTGCGAAAAGTCCGCACTGTGTATCACGAAGTCTTGTTCCGTCCGGCTCAGGTCTCTCATCCAGAGGTCCCCAGAGAAGAACAGGTACGTTCAGCTCTTTTGCAAGACGGGCACATTCATATTCTGTACCAAAGTTGCAATGCGGAAGGAATAATCCGTCAATCTTTTCTGCTTTAAATTTCTCTGCGATTTTCTTCATGTCTTCGTCATTGTAGAGAAGTCCTTCAGCATTAATGTCTGTGATGTCTACAAAATCAATTCCAAGTTCTCTCAGGCGGTCTGCTGTGAGTCCTCTGTACTTAACTGCATCCGGAGCACTGAAAATACTTCTTCGGGTCGGAGCGTATCCTAATTTAATGTGATCCATTGTAAATTCCTCCTTGATCATTTCATGTAATCGTTTATATTTTGCTACTTTGTCATTGCCTACTCTTGTAAAAAACAGGTTTATTTTTTATAAACATTATTATAAACAGTTTACATTATTATTCAATATTATTTTTAATTTTATTTATATAATTATTTATTATATTCAAATTACAACATATGTTTTTGTGCTATTATTACATATTTTTCATGATTTTCTCAATTTCTCAGTATGTATTCGTATAAATGTTTATATAAACATTTATATTTTATAATATAAACAATCATATAAATCTTATATCACATATATACAAAACCGCAGGTCAATCTCTTCCCTTCCTAATTGTCAAGCGGATATTCGCAATCCGCTTCGCTACATGGCTCTACACCAAATAACTGCTCCGCAGTTTATTAGAAAGAGCTTGCACTCTTCCTGATACAAGCAAGTCCTCACCCACTGCTTATTGCTTTTTCGCAATTGAAACATGGAACTTACTTGATTTGGTTAAAGTACAGAATATTGTAATAAAAAAAGAAGCCAATACAGGTTTCTTACCTATATCAGCTTCTATTATTATTCTGGATATATTAATCAGATCATCTTCTCTATTCGAGCAAGTTTACTATCTTAAAATTTACACGCAAAGATGCTCCAGCTTTTATGCTATTGTCTTGAAATATTTTTTACAGTGTTTCTATACACAATCTTCGGGCATACCTGAATTTTGATCACTGCGTCTGACGCAATTCCCTCGATCAGTTCAGACACACGGCGCACTGCCATTTTTCCCATCTCACGGTTCGGCACCCGCAGGGTTGTCAATGGCGGTGTGGATATCTCGCTGAACGGCAGATCATCAAATCCTACGATTGAAATATCCTCTGGAACGCGGTATCCCATTTCACGTAAGGCTTTCATGACTCCAAGTGCGATCATATCATTATCCGCAAAATATGCAGTCGGAAGTTTCGGGTTCTTTTTCAGATAATCCATCATATCCTGATAAGCCCCGTTTGATGAAGTTCCCACTGTGACTGTATATTCATCTTTATATGGTAATTTATGTTTACGCAGTGCTGTCTGAAATCCCACAAAACGTGAGCGGAAACCTTTGATCCTGAAAGAACCTCTTAAATATCCCACTTCTGTATGTCCATTATCCAGCAGATGCTCTGTGATCATTCTTGCTGCATCTGCATTGTTGATCAACACGGCGTTAAATTCCATGGATTCTGACCAGTGATCCAGGATTACCAGCGGGCATCCCGCATCTTTGTACGGTGCCAGGTCACTGTCATCCATCATCTCTGTAGCTAGAACTACCACTCCTGCTCCCTGTTCGTTCAGCAGACTCTTTACCTGATTCAGATAATCCGGATCACACTGGTCTGCACGGCAGATTACCATCTCGTAGCCAAGTCTGTGGCATTCCTCTTCAAACCCTTCGATCAGGCTTTGAAAGAAAGGTGTATCCTCTATGATCTTTCCATTTTTCTTAAAAATCAACAGTTTAATTTTTGTCACCGCATTGGCGCTTAAATAGCCGGTTTCTCTGGCGATTCTGAAAATCTCTTCTGCTGTTTCTTTGTTTACCCCTTTTTTATGATTCAAGGCATTTGAAATCGTAGCCGGGGAAAAACCGGTCATTCGGCTTAAATCACGAATACTTATCTTCATAATATCTTCTCCTGACATTTTTATTCCTGTCTTTTACAGTCAGGCTATTTTTCGAAATTACCACAATCGGCAGGCCGTAACAACAGCCTGCCGGTTAAATTTACTATATCATGGTTTAAACAAAAGTACAAATATTTTTTATACTTGTTCATATATGAATTTTCTTATCCATCGTTCACACAGATTTTCGCCAAATCAATTCTGTTTTTTCCTCACACTTCTCAGAAAATAGCAAATGGACCACGCAATACTCATTCCTGCCGCAATCCCAAACGCAAAAAGAAAGGTATCCCGTCCATATTCCAACGCCCGAACAGTATTTCCTTCCACAATACTGTTCATGCAATAATAAAGAGTACTTCCGGGAATCAGAGGAATTACAGAAGTGACAAAAAAGGAAGTAGATGTTTCTTTACAGATTCTCGCAAGAATTTCCGCATACACATCTGTAGCAAAGCCAGCCAGCAGCGTCGGGAGAAAAACATTTTCCCAGAATTCTTTTCCCAAAAGGAACACCAGCCAGCTAAGAAAACCACCAATTGCCGCCAAAGGCAAATATTTCTTTTTCATATGAAAAAGAATTCCAAATCCCACAGAGCCGATGGCTCCGGTAATCAATTGTATAATGGTTGTTGCGATCAAAGTCCCAGCCTCCCAAATAAAATAATTGCTCCCATAAACCCAAGTGCCAGTGCCGCAGCAAGGAGCAAAGCAGCGATCAAGCGGATAATTCCGGAGAGTGTGTCACCAATAAGCACATCCCGGATTGCATTTGTTGACATCAGCCCTGGAATTAAAAGCATAATGTCACCGATCATAATCTTGTCCATATGAAGGAATGGGCACAGCAAGGTTAATCCACAGATCGCACAACCTGTAAGAAAAGACGCGGTAAACTGAAAAGTCACTTCATTCATGCACACCGGGCGAAGATATTGCTGTAATCCCCAGATCAGAACAGCGCCAGCTCCTGCTGCAACAGCATCTGGAATACTTCCACCATAAAAAAGAGCAAAACTACATGCTGCCAGAAGGCTTCCAAGAAGTTTCCAGAAAGATTTCGTTTCGTTTATGTTAATTTTATCAAATTCCTTTCGAAGCTCTGCCGCAGGGACAGGATGATTACAGAAACGGCGACTCAAGTCATTCAGTTGCTCAAGTTTAGTAAAATCATTTCCACCGCTCTCCCTGATCCGGCGGGTCTGTGTCCGTGCTCCTTCTCCTGGAAATTCCATGGTAATAACAATACTGGACGTGATCACAAAAACATTCATCTGCATAGCACCACAAGCATAGCCCATTCGGTTTAACGTATCCTCCACGCGAAAAATCTCCGCGCCGCTGCTTAACAGCGCATCACCCATATCAAGAAAAATGCGCAAATAATCTTTGGATGTCTGCATAGGATTACTCCTTTTAATTCGAAGAAAAAAGTCTGATATAATATAATCAGAGCTCATTTCTGTACTTTTGTATTTTGAAGATAGCTTAAGTATAAGGCTTAATTACAGCTAATACAACTTCTATTTTTATAGCAATTTCATAATACAAAAAAGCCGCTGCTCCACAGATTTCCATCTATTTTGCAACAGCTTCTATTTTTTGTTCGTAAGCAGAAAATGCTGATTATTTTATCTCTTTCATTCTGACTGCCATATACTGGCGCGCGCCCATGCGAATACGAATTTTTCCTTCATATGTTTCCGGAAGTTCCTCTACTGTCATGTTCCAGGTATCAATCAGTTCCAGTTTATATTTTTTTCCTTCCGGAAGTTCATAGTTTCTGTACATCGGGCGGGAGAATCCATAATAGTACAGGAAGAATTCATCACCGTCATGGAGGCATACAGAATCCCAGTTTGCTTCATGGTTCTCCGGTGTAAGTTTCAGAGGCTCTGCATCTTCCGGTACTTCTGCCAGAATATCTTTCAGAAAACCGATTCTGGAGACACTCTCTCCGTAAAGTTTTCCGCCGTGGGACCACCAGATCTGATCACCTTTTTCTACAAATGTCTCTCCATGAGAAAGGTATCCGCCACGCATGCATCCTTCCCAGAATCTTCTGGTTTCTTCTTCGCCTGTAAGATTTCCCCATCCGAAATCCATGTCACCTTCATAGCCGACTTCATCTACAATAACCGGTTTTCTGTACTGGTTTCTCCAGTCTGTGACCATCTCTGCTGTCTTGTATACATCCACACGCTGCACGCTTACATGAGTGATCCATGGTCTGTTATGGTCATATAACGGAATGCAGTTGTGGATAGAACGAAGATGTCCGTAAGGATCATTTTCCATAACAACTTTTGCATAAGTTTCCCAGTCCTGTACCGGTTTCCATGGCATCAGATCGTATTCATTTGCCAGAGACCACCATACATTCTTGAAATGGCTCAGTCGTCTTACCACATAAGTCAGGTAGAAAATATCCTGCTCCTTTGTCATTTTACTGAAGCCCCAGCGGTCATATGGATGAAGTAGGATAATATCTGCTTCAATTCCCAGATCATCAAGCTGACTGATTCTTTTTTCCAGATTTTCGAAGAATACATTGTCAAAATGCTCCAGATCAAATCCGTCTGTGGCATTTCCGTGGAATGCATATCTCTCCGGATCTGTTGTATTGTAAGTGTAGAATTTCGGGAAGATGCACATTCTGATTTTGTTAAACGGTGCTTCTGCCAGAGTTTTTAATGTCTGCTCCTGCACCTCTTCTGACTGGTTGATCCATGCATAGCAGGTAGTTCCAAAAGGCTGGAATCGTGTACCATCTTCGTATGTAAACTGGAACTCATCTTCTGTTTCGTAGAAGTTTACCTCTTTTTTCGGAAGCACATCTTTCTTCAGGCATACACGGCCATGATTTCCTTCCTGCGCCGATGTACAGGTAAATTCTCCTGCTGCACCGTCCAGCTGAGTGTCATTGCTGTGTACTGTATAAGACCATGTGCCTTCTGTCTGTGGCATGAAACGGACAGCATACTTTCCGTTTTCTTTATAGAATCCTTTGACCGTCAGTTTCTCTGTTCCGTTGCTGAAATCTGCTGTTACTTCTACATCTTTAAATGGATTTCCTGTTTCTGTACCAGTCAGTTCCGCTTCAAAAATTTTATATTTTTCAACAAGAATGCTACCCATTATTATTCTTTTCCTTTCTGACTTTCACCCTATTATATTATTTATTTCTTTACTTTAACCAAATCGCTTCGTAAAGCAGATGCTTTTATCTGTCTAACTACATTCAGGCTCACTGCCAGTTGCTTTTGACGGCAGTTGAAGCAGGAGCCTGATTTTTTGTTGCCTTTTTATTATTTTACTCTTTTTTCCAGTTCTTCTACGATTGTACCATATTCTTTGTCCAGTTTATAGAACAGAAGAATTACGAACATTACTGCAAATACTACAAGTGGAACATAGAGAAAGATCACTCTGATTCCGCTAATAGCTGATGCAGGCTGTGCTGCGGATGAGCTTACGAATCCAAATGCTGCCAGAACCCATCCAAGAACTGCGGAACCAATACCAGAACCAACTTTCTGTCCGATGGAGTTTGCACTGAATACAAGACCCTCTGCACGGATTCCGCTGTGCCAGTCATTGTACTCAACAGTATCTGCAAGCATTCCATACATAACTCCGGAAAGTGCTGCATTTCCAATACCTTTGATCACTGCCGCTGTGTAAAGTACTGCGTAGCTTGTAGGGTTAAATAATACCATTGCATAACCAATGAAAGAAATTGCCACACCAGAGAAGCCATGGACGTGCTTTTCCGTGTTTACTGTGAATCTTCTCCATAAAAGATCCGACGATCAGGTCACTGACACCGTCCAGCAAACGGGAGATCAGCAGGATTGTTCCAACTACACCGGCCCCCAGGCCTGCGATGTTTGTCAGGAAATAAGTGAAAAAGGAATTGACCGGTGTATACATCATGTTGTTGGCAAAATCGCCCATGCCGTAACCGATACGCTCTTTCATATGTAAGGAACGATTTTCGCCTTCATATGAGTTCTGATTTGTTTTCATTGCTCTACCTCCGTACATTATAGGTTTAAAACGTTTATTTTTTATGATTATATTTTAACTGTTTAGTTTATATTTTTCAACTATTTTTAACCTTTTCTACGTTTTAAATAAAGCAGGCATGTCATTTTTGCACATTTTAATCATAAAACTGTGCCAGTTTTAAACAAAAAAGTTTAAATTCTGATTTTTCCGATCTTCGTTTTACATACTTTTCTTATAAATCACTGTCGGCTGCGCATAAATTTTAATTTTTGCCATCTGTGGATTTCGGATCTCGATGTCCAAAAGTTCCATTGCCATAACCGCACGATCCGCATGAGGAATCTTAATCTGGGTCAGCGGAATGTCTGCCATAATATATTCCGGAATCTCATCAATCCCTACCAGTTTCACATCTTCCGGGACCCGTACTCCACGTCTGCGCAACGCAGTCAGTACGCCAATGGAGATCTGATAATTTTCAAAGATAAATGCCTCCGGCAAAGCATGACTGTCCATCCATTCTGACATATGGTCTGTAATCTCAGGAATGGTATTTCCAAGTTCTACAATATCACTTCTGGTAGGCATATGGTCGTTTGCGATCAGGGCATTTCTAAACGCATCTCTTCTTTTGCGGAAATTGTAGATTTCCTTACCTGTTCCCAGATATTTGATATCTGTGGCTCCTGCTTTCTCAAGGAGTCTCAGAGCCTCTTGTACTGCTCCTGCATTGTCGATACATACGCTGCTGTATTTGCCTTCCGGCATTTCGCAGTCGTAGATGACAATAGGTTTGTTGATCCTGTCCAGAATCTTAAAATCGTCTCCTGCCATCTCTGTTCCAAATAAGATCACCCCTGCGATCAGAGGCATATTGCACTCTGCAATTACCGCACTGATTTCTTCTTCTGTGTCGTTCATATAGGTCAGACCGTATATGTAATGCATCTTTCTTGCCTGTGCATCAAAGGTAGTCAGCACCTCAGACCATAAGTCCAGTTCCGGGTCGCACACTACTTTCTTTCTGTGATTCATGATCACTACTTTGATCATTCTGTCTGCAGAACCAGCTCTGTGTTCCGGCTGCATCTGCGGCAGTTTATTGCCGTTTTTCTCCAGCATTTCCATACATTCCAGAACTTTTCTGCGGGTTTCCTCGTTCACACCCGGCTTGCCGTTTACTGCCAGGGAAACCGTTGCCTTGGATACGCCCAGATATCTGGCAACATCTACCATTTTTACACCCATATTAAAAATCCTCCATTTATACAGTTAACTTTCCGTTTATTTTCTTATTAATAATTTTATTCTTTAAATTTTATATCCTTATATTTAAACATTTTAAACTTTTATAAAGATTTCGTCAACTAAAAAGAGACCATCGCATCAGTAACTTGCTTTTGCGACAGTCTCTCTTATAAATTTGGAGAAATATTATATCTAATACCAGCATCTATATGATACCAGTATTATTTCATATATTATTTATTTTCATTACGTGCCTGAAGTGCCATTTTCGCCTGCAGGTTTCTCTGTACCTGGTCAATGATTACTGCAATAATGATCACAAGACCTCTGATAACTTTCTGCCAGAACTCTGTAACACCGCACATAGTCATACCATCATTGATCACACCGATTACAAATGCACCGATAATAGTACCGCCAATGCTTCCAACACCACCTGCCATAGAAGTTCCGCCAAGTACGGAAGCTGCGATAGCATTCATTTCCCAGGACTCACCGGTCTTAGGTGTTGCAGATACAAGCTGGGAAGTTGCAATGATACCTACGATTGCGGAGCAGAAACCTGAGAAAGCATAAACCCAGATTTTTACTTTATCTACTTTTACACCGGAAAGTTTTGCAGCTTTTTCATTACCGCCAATGGAAAGTACATGCCATCCAAACGGTGTTTTCTTCAGGATCACACCTGCGATCACTGCGATTATTGCAAGAATCAGTACACCACATGGGATTGCTGTTCCGCCAAGGTTACGGCCAAATACTTCGAATCCTGTGTTTCCAAGACCTTCACTTCCTGCAAGGTTTGAGAATGTTGCACCATTGGAGCGGATATTTGCAAAACCTCTCCAGATGTACATGGTACCAAGTGTAGCGATAAACGGAGCCACTTTAAACTTGGTAATGATCACACCGTTAAGTGTACCCATTAAAGCACCAAGGATTGCTGTGATGATCACGATTACCGGTACGCTGAAATATAAGGTTACACCAAACGGTTTCAGAGTAAGACCTTCCTGGATCAGGCCGCCGGCGATCATTCCTGCAAATCCTGCGATAGAACCTACAGACAGGTCAATACCTCCTGTTATGATTACATATGTCATACCAATGGCAAGGATTCCGTAAAGTGCCACATGCTTGGCTACTGTAAGGAGCGCTCCTGCACTTAAGAAGTTATCTGCTGTAATTCCAAAGAAAATCATCAAAATGATCAGTACGATGAATGTACGTCCTTTTAAAAGGGTCATCATCATTTTATTATTCTGTGAAGTATTTTTCGCTGCCATAATTTAACTCTCCTTTTTCTCATCTTTATGATGGCCCTTGTAAGAAGCCAGCACCAGTGTATCCTGCTGGATCTCATCACCCATAAATTCTCCTGTTTTCAGACCGTTTGACAATACCAGGATTCTGTCTGAGATTGCTACGATCTCCTGAAGTTCAGAAGAAATCACAATGATAGAAAGTCCCTGCTGGGCGTATTTATTAATGATTTCAAAAACCTCTGTCTTAGCTCCGATATCGATTCCTCGGCTTGGCTCATCCATCAGAAGAATTTTCGGTTCTGTCAGCAGACCTTTTCCGATTACAACTTTCTGCTGATTACCACCGGACAATGACAGGATCGGAAGATGTTTGTCTGCCACTTTAATCTGGATATCTTTAATCTGTTCATCTACCTTCTTACCTTCAAGGCCGCTGTCAAGGAACGGACCTTTCTTATATCGCTTCATTGCGGAAAGAGAGCAGTTCTTTTCAATATCCAGTGTCTGGATCAGTCCCTGTGCCTGTCTGTCCTCAGGAATCAGGGCAAATCCACGGTCGATCTGCCGGGAAATGGATTTGATCTCCAGTTTCTTTCCTTCCAGATAAACCTCGCCTGTATGTTCCGGATGAAGTCCCATCAGGCATTCAAATACTTCGCTTCGTCCTGCACCCATCAGTCCGTAGATTCCCAGGACCTCTCCCTGTTTCAGTTCGAAATTCAGATGGTCTACCAGATATCCACCACCTGGTTTCGGCAAACAGAGATTCTTAACCTCAAGCACATTTGGAACTTTGTGCCAGTCTACTGTTCTGTTTCTTTTCGGATAATCTTTTGCTCCACCGGTCATCTGATGTACGATCCACGGAACATCAATGTCTTTTACATCTGCATCTGTGACATATTTTCCATCTCGCAGGATCGTAATATGATCTCCAATCTCCATGATTTCTTCCAAACGATGAGAAATATAAACAATGGAAATTCCCTGCGCTGTCAGTTCTCTCATAATCTTAAACAGTACCTGTACCTCCTGCTGGCTCAGAGAGGATGTCGGCTCATCCATGATCAGCACTTTCAGATTATCTTCAACCAGGTTTCTGGCAATTTCGATCATCTGCTGCTGTCCTACTCGAAGTTCACCTACTTTTGCATTGAGATCAAGGGGATGCTCCAGTCTTTCCAGAACTTTTCTGGCACCTTCCATGTGTTCCTTATCATTAAGGACCATGCGTCCTTTTGTTTTTTCCTTGTTCATATAAATGTTCTGATATACATTCATATTTGGGAAAAGACTCAGTTCCTGGTGGATGATTCCAATTCCATGTTTTCTGGCATCTGTAGTATTTTTGAAAAAGACTTCCTGATCACCGATATACATCTTTCCTTCATCCGGATGTTCGATTCCTGCGATCATTTTCATCAGTGTAGATTTACCTGCACCGTTCTCACCGATCAGAACATTTACCTTTCCTTTCAGCAGGTCAAAAGATACCTGATCCAGGGCCTTGGTGCCGGGGTAGATCTTACTTATCTTCTCTGCGTGGAGAAATACATTCTCTTTGCATCTATATGTTTCGCCCATAATTAATGTCTCCTTTTAGGTTCCCTGAATTTCTTATTCTGCTTCCAGTGAAATTGGAGTGATCAGCACATCTGTATTCTCTGTGGATACTGTAAATGCTCCGGTAAATGTAATCTTCTTTCCTTCAAGAGAGGACGGATCTGCCGGCTGTACCACATTTGCATCAATTCGCTCATTAATACTTCTGGAAACTGCTGCCCATTCTTCCTGGTTCTTGTAATCGCCATATTTGATAAAGTCCAGTGAATCTCGGATAGAAGATCCTTTGTAAACAGGTCCTACCTGAATCTTAATTACCTCATTTCCGTCATATCCGTCCAGTTTCACCAGGATATATCCTGCACGGGACTCTGTATCTACTTTTTCTACTGTTCCGGTTCCTTTTACTACGTAATTTAACTGTCCGGAATCTACCATTGTAAATTTACCGTATTTTTCTCCAAGAGATTTCAGATCTCCGTTTGCTTCTGTCAGAAGGTCTTTTAAATCTACTGCTTTCTTATTCAGTTCAGGAACTGCTTTGCTTTCCCAGAATTCTGCTACATTAGAATCTGCATCAAAGGCAACTTCTCCTGTATATTTTCCTTCTTCTCCGATCTTGATCACTTTTACTACACCGCATCCTGTCATCATAGACGCCGCAACTGTCAGAGCCAGAGTCACTGCTAAAACACGCTTTTTCATAATGTTTCTCCTTTATTCTGTATATACAAATGCTGATAATTTATCTACGTTGTCCTTTGTAATGGCGATACAGTCAACAAGCTGTTTCTCATCCATTCCTGTGGAGCCCTCTTTCAGATATTTATCTGCCTGCTCAACTGCTTTCTCAGACATCAGTGCAAACTGCTGCAGTGCTGTTCCTGTTGCCTGTCTGGATCTGATCAGAGCTGCTACTTCATCGGAACCATCCACTCCGATAACCGGAATATTTTTTCCAGCTGCCTGGAGTGCTGCACAGACTCCTTCTACCATAGTATCGTTACCGCAGATCACGCCCTGGATGTCCGGGTTTGCCTGAAGCATAGATTCCATCTTGTCATAGGCTTCCGTTTTCTCCCAGTTTGCTGTCTGCTGACCTACCATTTTCATGTTCGGATACTGGTCGATCACTTCATGGAAAGCACTGGAACGAACGCCTGCGTTTGTGTCGGATTCTTTTCCCAGAAGTTCTACATAATTTCCTTTCTCTCCCATTACTTCAACAAACTTCTCAGCAATATCCTTTGCTCCCTGGTAGTTGTTTGCAACGATCTGAGAAATTGCAACGCCTGTTTCGTTGATCTCACGGTCAATCAGGAATGTCGGGATTCCTGCATCTCTTGCTTTCTTTACTGCCTCTACCGTTGCATCTGCACCTGCGTTGTCACAGATGATCGCAGCTGCCTTATCTGCAATAGCGCTGTCAAAGAGTTCTGTCTGTTTCGTAGGGTCATCGTCATGAGATGCTGTCTTTACCTCATATCCAAGCTCCTTCGCTTTTGTTTCTGCTGCATCAGCTTCTGTTTTGAATGCCGGGTTAGATACAGATGGAGTGATCACATATACAATATTGGACCCGCCGCCTTTTAATACTTCTGCGTCAGCTTCATCCTGCGCCATACATGCCGATGATGTTATACCTATTACCATCGCCGAAGCTGCTGCCACTGCCAAAATTTTTCTGAAGCTTTTTAAGCCTTTCATAAAATTACCTCCGTTCGTTTCTTGATAATTTTTCTTCGTTTTTGATGATTCAAATTATAAACAGTTATATAAATATTTCAATATAATCATTTATATTGTTTCGATTTTGTTTTGTATTTTGTTTATTTAGTATGGTTTTTATTTCCGTCATTTGTATATATTGTATATAAAAAGCGGTTGTTTTTAAACCGCAGCACTTTTGTCCATAAAATATTTATATAAACATTTATGTGAATTTTTATAAAAACATATAAATATTTTATATATTTTTTATACTGAATTTTCTATTCTGTGCTTTCAATAAAATCTTTTCATATTGTAGTTCCTTATCGTTTGCTGAAACTGTTCTACAAAAAGTCCTATGGCTGAAGGGCTTTTCATATCATTCTATAATTGAAATATTTAAGAGGAATTTTATATATCATAAACGTGAAAAAGAACCATTGCCTTAATCTGCAACGGTCCTTTTTCGTAGTTTTTTACTGTATGTCCATGCCGGAAATATCATTATTATTTCCAGTCCTGGACTTTATATTTTTTATATTTCGCAGGTGTAGTACCTGTATATTTCTTAAAAATCTTTATAAAATAACTCTGTGTAGAAAAGCAAAGATATTCACTGATCTGTGCTGCTGTGTAATCTGAATAAGTCAACATATTGCAGGCAGCTTCTATCCGTTCTTTCTGAATATAATCAACAAAGAACATTCCTGTTTCTTGTTTAAACAATCTGGAAAGGTAACTTGGGCTGATTCCTGCTGCTTCTGCTGTTTCTTCCAATGTGATAGGGGCATGCAGATGAAGATGGATATATTTTACTGCCGCTTCTATCGTTCTGCTGTAATTTCGCATCCCATGTTTTTGTACTTCTTCTGCAAATCGCATTGCTGCTTTTTGCGATAATTTTTCTATTGAATACTTATTTGTACATTCTTCCACAGTCTGGATATAACCATCACTTAATGCATAGGCCGTTTCTTCCGGCACTCCTCCCTCTATTGCAGCTCTTGTAAACAGCGTAATTCCTGCGATAAACATGTTCTTGCTGTTTCGCAGTTCATTTCTGGACAGAACTCCAGGTGTTCCATCTGGTGTTTTTTGAAAAATTAACAAAACTCTGTCCGTCTGGCCATTTTTAATCGCATCGTACTGCAGACGCTCGCTGGCATAGGATGCATGTCTCTGAAGATTCTCCCGTCTCTCAAATAAAGTATCCCTGCTTCTGTTTTCTGCAATTTTTTCTTCATGATGGTTATTAATATTCTTCATGGCAAATCCCTTTACAACAAAATTATGTTATTTATAGCAACATTTTACTATATTTTATCATTTTCAGGTGATATAGTCCAGTATAGAAAGGACAGACAAATCGCAGGCAAAGCAAAAGACTTATCTGTCCTGATAAAATCAGTAAAAAATAATTTTATATAAAATCTTATGGAGGTCTTTATTATGGAACATGATTTAAAGAAAATTGTCAGCCAGATGACTCTTGAAGAGAAGGCTGGCATGTGCTCAGGTCTTGATTTCTGGCATCTGAAGAGTGTGGAAAGACTTGGAATCCCGGAAGTTATGGTAAGTGATGGCCCTCATGGGCTGCGTAAGCAGGATGATAAAGGCGATCATCTTGGAATGAACGACAGTATCAAGGCTGTCTGCTTCCCTCCTGCTGCTTTAAGCGCCTGCTCTTTTGACCGTGAATTAATGGAATCTATGGGTGAAACGATCGGTAAAGAGGCTCAGGCAAATGACGTATCTGTCATCTTAGGACCGGCTGTTAATATCAAACGTTCCCCACTTTGCGGAAGAAACTTTGAATATTATTCAGAAGACCCATATCTTGCAGGTGAAATCGCAGCTGCATTTATCAATGGCGTACAGTCCCAACATGTTGGAACTTCCATCAAGCATTTCGCAGCTAATAATCAGGAATATCACCGCATGAGCAATTCCTCTGAAGCAGATGAAAGAACTCTCCGCGAGATCTATTTCCCTGCATTTGAAACTGCGGTAAAGAAAGCTCAGCCATATACATTTATGTGCTCTTACAATCAAATCAACGGCACTTTTGCTTCTGAAAACAAATGGCTTCTCACAGACGTTCTCCGTAATGACTGGGGATTTGAAGGTTATGTAATGTCTGACTGGGGTGCCGTCAATGACCGTGTGAAAGGTCTGGAAGCCGGGCTGGAACTGGAAATGCCAGGTTCCAATGGAACAAATGATGCTCTGATCGTGGAAGCTGTAAAAAAAGGCATTCTGAAAGAAGAAGTTCTGGATCAGGCTGTAGAACGTATCCTGAACATTATCTTCAAATATGCAGACCACCGCGCACCACAGGATTTTACTATGGAAAAAGACCATGAAGAAGCACGCCGCATCGCAGAAGAATCTATGGTCCTTCTGAAAAATGCAGACCAGGTCCTTCCTCTGAAAACTTCTGAAAAGGTTGCTTTTATCGGTGGTTTTGCCAAGAAGCCTCGTTTCCAGGGCGGCGGAAGTTCTCATATCAACTGCTTCAAAGTAACCAATGCACTGGAGTCTGTTCCTGCAGATGCACAGGTTACTTACGCAGAAGGTTTCCCTGCTGATAAAGATTTCTATGATGAAAATCTTGCCGCTGAAGCAATTCAGGCAGCAAAAGAAGCTGACAAAGTTGTAATCTTCGCCGGACTTCCGGACAGTTTTGAATCTGAGGGATATGACCGTTCCCATATGGGGCTGCCTGAATGCCAGAACCGTCTTATCGCTGAAATTCTGGAAGTTCAGCCAAATGCAGTGATCGTTCTTCACAATGGTTCTCCTGTAGAAATGCCATGGATCAACGATGTGAAAGGTATTCTGGAAGCTTACCTTGGAGGACAGGCAGGTGGTGCTGCTGTTGCAAATATCCTCTATGGTGTTGTAAACCCAAGCGGTAAACTTGCCGAAACTATTCCGGTGAAACTGGCTGATAATCCATCCTATCTGAACTTCGGTGGCGGCGATAAAGTAGAATACCGTGAAGGTGTGTTTGTAGGATATCGTTATTATGATACCAAGCAGATGGAAGTTGCCTATCCATTTGGATACGGACTCTCCTATACTACTTTTGCATACAGCAATCTGCAGATTTCAAACACAACTCCGACAGAAAAAGATACTATTACCGTTTCTGTAGATGTGACAAATACAGGCAACGTTGCAGGAAAAGAAGTTGTTCAGCTCTATGTCAAAGATATGACTTCCTCTGCGATCCGTCCTGAAAAAGAACTGAAAGGTTTCGAAAAAGTCCAGCTTGCTCCTGGCGAAACCAAGACAGTTACTATGGAACTGAATAAACGTAGCTTTGCATGGTATAACACTGAATTACATGACTGGTATGCTGCAAGCGGCAAATATGAGATCCTGATCGGTGCATCTTCCAGAGATATCCGTCTCTCCGAAACCATCGAACTCTCCAGCAGCCAGGTTATTCCGATGCATGTTCATATGAATACCACACTTGGAGAACTGCTCCGCCATCCTAAGACAAAAGAAACTGCTAAAGAGCTGACTTCTAAATATCTCTCTGCAATGAACGGCGGAAGCGAAACTGCTTCTGAATCCGCCGCAGAAGCCATCTCAGAAGAAATGGTAGAAGCAATGACAGATTCCATGCCGCTTCGCTCTCTGTGCAGCTTTGGAGGCTTCTCACGTGCTGAAATCCAGGAGATTATTGATAAACTGCAGGTACTATGCTAATATCCATAAAAACATCTACTCTGCCATTTATCTTATTTCATGTAAAATATTATCCTTAATATAATTTTACATTATATATTGCTTTATATAAGTAAAAGCTACTGCATATACATCCGGTAAAAATATTCCAGATTGCGCAGTAGCTTTTTTATTAATATATAACTTTAACTATGATGAATCTCAAATATTGTTACATTTGTCAAATAGCTATTCCCTGTCTATTTATATTATCTTGCACTCTGTTAACTACACTTTTATTTCTCTCTTGTCAGAAATTTTTTATAAGAAAAATCCATTCCAAAAGCCCCCAGTGGAGCTGTTATTATAATTGCCATAACAGCTACGGAAAGTACAATTTTGCCGCACGGCAGCCCTGCTGCAAATGGAACAGAGCCAATTGCTGCCTGTACTGTTGCTTTCGGAAGATATGCAATTACACAGAAAACTCGTTCTTTCACAGAAAGATCTGTCTTTACCGTACAGAGCAGTACGCCAAAAGATCTGAAGATCAATGCTATAAAAATCATAGCAACTGCAGCTAATCCGGCGTCCAGTGTATAACGGATATCTACGGCAGCCCCTACCAGCACAAAAAGAATTACCTCTGCGGCAAGCCAGAGTTTTCCGAATTTCTCTGACAATCTCTTTGACACGAAAGCGGTGCATTTCATTTTCAGAACACATGCCATACTTACAACTGCAAGCAATCCGGATACTGCAATTTTTCCTTCCAGCCATCCTTCAATTGCGATCAGCAGGAAAGAAAATCCAAGGACAATGATTACTTTCATACTGTTTCTTACATAATGTTTCTTCGCATAAGCAGTCTCAAAAAATAAATACAGCAGGTATCCTACGATCGCACCCAGAATAATTCCCAGGATGATTGAAACCGGAATGTTGGCAAATGCTTTGATGTCTGCGCTGCCGCCCTGTGCCATGCTTAAGAATGTCGTAAACAATACAATAACAAAGATATCGTCACAGGATGCTCCGGCCATAATCATCTGTGGAATCGCTTTCTCTGTTCCGTATTTCGTCTCCATCAGCTGAACCATTCTCGGTACAACGACTGCCGGAGATACTGCAGCAAGTACAGATCCCATTACCGCAGCTTCTACTCTGGTGATTCCCAGAATCGCCGGTGCAAATAATAAATAACCTATGATTTCAAACGATGCCGGAACAAAGGACATCATGATTGCCGGTCTGCCTACTTTCTTTAGATCATCCAGATTCAATGATAAACCGGCCTTTAACAGGATGATGATCAGAGCCATTTTTCTCAGATCTGCAGAAATAGAAAGAATACTCGGATCAAGAAGATCCAGGACATACGGTCCCAGTACAATTCCGGTTGCAAGCATTCCGATAATACGCGGCAGTTTCAGTTTCTGGCAGATTGCTCCCATTGCCAGACCTACCAGAAAAATAAATGATAGTGATGTTAACATTGATATTTCTCCTTCTTTTTTGTTTTTCGCACAAAAAAAGCTGACACCTTCTGCGATCAATTAACATTACTTATTAATCAATCGTAGAAGTCATCAGCTTAAATCAGCGGTTTTGGTTTCCCTGGGGAGAACTTCATTCCCCAAAATTCCTGTTTATCATACTACCTGTGTTTTCTTTTGTCAAGTAGTGTTACTGGAAAATCACCTTACAGGTTTCGATGGAATCCCCCAGACTGAAACCATATCCGCGGTTATTACAACACCGTTCTTTTTTATACCTACCAGCCAAACGCATCCCGAATCAATGCCCCAGTTTCTCCATCTATGTAAAATAATTCCTGTTCGTCCGGAGAATCTTTCCACTGGTAAGGGCAGCGGAAACTCCAGACAGGCCTGTAAACGATTCCCTCTGCAGTTTCATCAATATAATATTCCAGACAGATTTTTGTAACTGGAATCGTGGTTGATTCCGTTTCCCCTGTATCATTCTGTTCTGTAAAAAAACCGATTTTCCCGTCTTTTACATATTGTTCCACTGATTTCAGAATTTCTTCCATAGGAAGCATAGTAACTGATTCTTCCTCTTTCACTTGAAGTGGGATCGGCATATTAAAATAGCAATCTTCAAGTTCAGGGCCAAAACCTGTATTTCCCCGATAATAATGCTGGGAAAGTCCACCCACCAATACTCCATTTAGCAGAATTTCCGTGTCGTAATAATCATATCCTACTTCCATGTCGCTGATTGATTTTCTTACAGAAGTTCCAGTTAAATTAGCTCTGGAAAGCAGCTGATTTATAATATTTAATTCCTCATCTTCCGTATTTTTTCCTAAAGATCCCAGGTCTTTTTCACTTAATCCATTACACTGTATCATTCCGTCTGAAACGAATAACTGCAGTCCTTTTTCTTTATTTTCCCAGACCATTTCATCTATCACAGATTTTTCCCAGCCATCTTTCCCACCAAACCAGGAGCGGATTTCTTCCTCTGATATGTTACATTTTTCCAGGATTCCTTTCGAAACATCGGAGATACTTCCGATAATATCGGCCTCTATCGTAAGCGTTCCTGATTTTCCCGGCAAAGAAGCTGTTACATGACTTTCCTTTACCTGTAATACTGTTTTTTCCGAATCATATTTCTCATTTACTTCCGTAGAATCTAAAGAACTTTCTGAACTTGTTGTTTCCTGTGTACTCTCATCCAAGGAATCCGAAGTGGGTTCTACTCCAGTGGGTTCTACTCCAGTATCTTCAGCCTGCAGTTTTCCTTCTTTCCTGTATTTTTCTATGATATCCCGTACTTCATCATTTAATGGAAGGGTTAACGTAAAAGTCTGAGGCGTATATCCTCTGTAAACATCTTCCTCAGGCAGTGCATAAGAGAGCATTCCTTCTGAATCAGTAAAAGAACCAGTTTTAAAAATTTTTTCGTAAGCTTCATAATCTTTCCAGGTGTAATAAATCTTACCATTATAATCCGGATATGCCTGAATGGTCATGGTAACATCTACTTCGGAATCTTCTTTTAATATTTTCTCTGTCAATGCATCATCATACAGGGTAATATGCCCATAGTAGAGATCTTCCCCGTCTATCTTATTTAAAGATGCAAGTGCATCTTCTCCATTCACTGTTGCATGGTCCCGGCAGCTGATCGTATAGTTCTTTGCCTCTTGGGAAGGCTCTCCCAAAAAGCTTAAACTACTGCCATCAAAATACGCTTCTGTAATAGACAGCATGGACTGGCTCCAATCCATCTCCTCAGGAGTTATATGATAAGAAGTCATATCTTCTACATTTTCTGCATTTGAATCAGGTTCTGTAACAATCATTTGGACAGCTTCCTGTCCAGTAACGCCCTGTTGCTCCAGCTCTTTATGAAGCCATCCAAGTTTTGTAGCAAGTACACCGGTGCTAATGCCTAATACAGCAGCCACCGGAAGAAGAATCCGAATTATTTTTTTCTTATTCCCTGAACTTTTCGTTCTTCCTTCATCTGATTTTGCGAATAATTTATTCGTGTTACTAATTCTCTCATCTGAAGAATCTAAAATTCCTTTCAGAACATCTTCCATAGCTTTATCAACATTATCCGGTATCACAGTTTCTTCTTTTAAAATTCTTCTCATTTCTTTTTCATTCATATCCATCACCTCCTGATCACCCTTTTTAATTTTGCTCTTGCCCGGGAAAGTTTAGTTGATACGGTATTGCTGTTCATTTCAAGAAGAACACTAATTTCCTTTATAGAAAATTCATCAAAATAATAAAGTTCTACAATTTTCCTGCTTTCTTCATCAAGACATAAAAGTAATTGCTTCCATTCGCAAAGATTCAGGTCTTCACAATGTACACCTTCTGCAAAATTATCCAGTTCTGCGTCATGGTTCTTTTGACGGAGAATGTCTTTACATTCGTTTATTAGAATACGCACCAGCCAGGTTTTAAAATATTTCACTTCTCTTAGTCTCTGTATATTTTCATAGCAGGACAGGATTGTATTTTGCAGTGCATCTGCAATGTCTTGCTCGTTCTGAAGATAAACCCAAGCTGCTTTATACAGGCTCTGCTTATTCATCCGAATCAATTGAACGAACGCTTCTTTATCTCCATTTTTAGCTGCTGTTACCAAAGCATCCATTTTTATACCCCCTTTTCATTTTTATAACTATTAGACTTGGAATGCGGGGATTTCCTTTCATAAATTTTTTATTTTTAAAAAAAGACACGGGCAATCGAAGATGGATTGTCAATGTCTTTTTATTCTCAATTTTCAAATTTGCTCATTTCGATTTGAAAAAAGGCACCTATCTGGTTCCCTTCCATTTTTTAATAAAATAAAAGAGCCAGAAAGCCTTGATTTCATTGACTTTCTGACTCACTAAAACAGGGGATGAGAGAATCGAACTCCCACCAAAGGTTTTGGAGACCCCTATCATACCATTTGACCAATCCCCTACAAGTATATTTTATATACTCTCAAAACTACATACATGTTGACATTTCCTTGAGAATTAACTTCCTGCGTTGCTGAATAAATGATCTACTCCGCGGTGGCCACTTCGCAACTCCGTTGCTCAGTGTCATTTGCTTCGCAAATGTTCAGGACCCATCATGAATGTCTCTCCACAAGCAAGCTTGCTCCGATTCATTCCTACTGTCTCCTGACCGCTCTCTCAGCTTTTTGGTCAAGCCCTCACCCGATTAGTAACAGTCAGCTCCATGTGTTACCACACTTCCACCTCTGCCCTATCTACCTCGTCGTCTTCAAGGGGGTTTACTTCT
>CAJLTE010000010.1 GCA_905209435.1 uncultured Blautia sp.
TTGGCATAAAACAGGGCTGCCGCCCAGCAAAAATATTTGCTAATGCGACAGCCCCCTGTCAATTTATTATTAACGTTCTCAAATCTATTCCAAAATCAATAATCTGTCTTCTGATAGAATCGTCCGTTAATATAATCTGTCTTAATAATGTTTACAAAGGCTTTCGGATCAATTTCATGCACCTTTTTCACCAGAAACTTGGCTTCTTCTGTGGATACAACCGAATAGATCATACTGGTCTTTTCATCCGTATAGCATCCTGTACCCTCGAAGCGGGTTGCTGTATGATTGGTAAGTTTAAATATTTCCTCGTAAATCTGATACGGTTCCTTCGTAATAATAAATAGGGTATGCTTCTTATATCTCTGATGCAACATCTGTATCACCTGAGTAGAAGTAAACTGGAAGATGATAGAGTAAAGTGCTCTATCCCATCCGAAGAGTAAACCTGCAATTGTCAGAATTACTGCGTTTCCGCACAGGATATAGTTCCAGATATCTCTTCCACTCTTCTCAGAAAAATAAATCGCAATAAAGTCCGTTCCACCTGTACTTGTGTTACCGATCAGGCAAAGACTAATACAGAAACCATTGATCAGACCGCCAAAGATACTGATCAGCAAAGTATCATAAGTGATCGGCTGACTCGGAATAATATCCGTAAGCAAACCGGAAAGCACGATCACACAGACTGAACTGATCGTAAATTTCTTACCGATAAATTTCAGACCAATAAATACAGGAATGGAGTTCAGCGTTACATTGATCAGCGTATACGGAATCGCAATCCCCGCAAACGTCTGAAAAATATTCTGGATCAGTAGAGTAAGCCCTGTAAATCCGCCCGGAAAAAGACCGCCCGCACGTACAAAAGTTTTAATGTTCAACGCCATGATCGTCGCAGCCAGAACTGCACAGCCGTAACGCTTGGCTTCATGTTTTAAATTAAGTTCTTTCATATTTTATTTCACACCATTTTCTTTTATTACGCTTCCCATCTACCAGAAGCACCGCAAGGCAGCACCAGCCCATTAGAACTTACCGGAAGTCCGATTTCCTGAGAATCCACATGTCCGCCAAATTTCTTCAGCTCTGTAGAAAGCATATAAGTCAGAACTGCTGGCGCCAGACCGGTTGTATAAGAATTGATCAGGAAAAATAAAGGCTTATCACTGAGAATCTTTGTACAAAGTTTGATCAGATCATGGATACAATCCTCAATCTTCCAGATTTCCCCCTTCGGTCCACGGCCATAGGATGGCGGGTCCATAATGATCGCATCATAATGATTTCCTCTGCGGATCTCACGCTCAACAAACTTCACACAGTCATCCACCAGCCAGCGGATCGGCGCGTCCCCTAATCCAGAAGCAACCGCATTCTCTTTTGCCCAGGTAACCATCCCCTTAGAAGCATCCACATGAGTAACAGAAGCTCCCGCTGCTGCAGCAGCCAGAGTCGCGCCTCCAGTATAAGCAAAAAGATTCAGCACCTTCACCGGACGACCCGCATTACGTATCTTATTACCAAACCAGTCCCAGTTCGTAGCCTGCTCCGGAAACAGCCCAGTATGCTTAAAACTAAACGGTTTCAGATGAAAAGTAAGATCCTTATAATGAATATCCCACTGCTCCGGCAGGTCAAAAAACTCCCATTCTCCGCCGCCCTTCTTACTTCTGTGATAATGACCGTTCATATGCTTCCAGCCTTTATTTGTCTTCGGTGTATCCCAGATAACCTGCGGATCCGGACGCACCAAAAGATAATCCCCCCAACGCTCCAGCTTCTCCCCACAGGAAGTATCAATCACTTCATATTCTTTCCAACCGTCTGCAATCCACATCTTAAAATTTATCCTCCTAAATAAACATACAGCAGATTACCGCATAATCCACCATAATACTATTTTTCTACTGTATAGAGTATAAAGTAAAACTCCCTCCATGGCAAGCAAACCATCATAATTCGCAGTTGTAAACAAATAAAGCGCCTCCACCAAACCCGCAAAATCCTCCCACACCCAACAAAAATGACATAATTTTTTCCAACAACCAATACCACCACAAACCAACATAATTTTTCCAGCAACCAATACCACCACAAACCAGCATAATTTTTCCAGCAGCCAGCAACCAGCGCGAAGCAGCATCTCTCTGCAGGTGAATTTGGAGGGAGCTTAGTAACTCTCAGGCGGAGAAAATCCGCGTTATGAAGAAAAACAGCAACTTGTTTGAGCGAAGTTTGCAACGGAGCGAGTTTTGCGTTTTTCTTCATGCTTTTAGCGAATTTTCTCCGCCCTAGAGTTACTTAGCCCCCGGAACTGAACCTGCAGAGAGATGCTGCTTCGCGCGTCCCCCCTCTTTGCAACAAAAAAACAAGCCAAAGCCCTCCCGAGCCTCAGCTTGTTCCATAATAATCATTTATTTCCCTTTCTTCTTCATAGAAGCCACAACAGACTGAATAACAATAAAGAAGCAAAGCAATGCAGAAAGAATAATTCTTGTCCACCAGCTTGATAAAGTACCCTGAGTAGTGATCAGACTTGAAATCGTACCCTTAATCAGAACACCAAACAAAGTACCGATCGGTGTACCAACACCACCAGAAAGAAGTGTACCACCAATAACCGCTGATGAAATCGCATCCATTTCAAGACCTTTTGCCTGCTCAACGAAACCGGCACAGCTGTTTAAGCAGAACAGGAAACCGCCAAGACCTGCAAGAAAACCATCCAGAACATAAGCATTAAAAATAGTCTTTTTAACATTCAGGCCCATCATCAATGCACTCTGACGGTTACCACCGATCGCATAAAGCTTACGTCCAAATTTGCGGTATTTCAGAAGAACTGCAATAATTACTACAACAATCAATGCGATCACAACTGTCGGCGGAATATATGCCGGAATAAATTTACCTTTCTTACTGGTTGAACCAAAAGGCATATAGAAACGGTAATTTGCCCATTTCAGGAATAACTCATTCTTGATAGAAATCATATCAGTACTGATGATAGCTGTCAGACCACGTCCGAAGAACATACCTGCCAGAGTAACGATGAATGGCTGGATATCCAGATAAGCTACCAGGAAGCCCTGAACAATACCAAAAGCAACACCAATAAGCAGTGCAACTAAAACTGCTGCATATGCGTTCACACCTTTGTTCTCCATAAGGTCTGCAAGAACCATACATACAAGTGCAGTAACAGAACCTACGGAAATATCAATACCACCGGTGATCATAACGATTGTAAGACCACACGCAATAACCAGAAGACCCGCATTAGATACAAACAGGTTCAGAAACATCTGAGGTTTTGCAAAACCTTTATCAGCAAAAACAATCATACCTGCAACATACATTACTACAAATAATGCGATTGTGATCAGAAGCAGGAAGCCATTTCCCGTTATTTTCTTTTTCTGTACATTTGCTTTCATTACTTCTGACCTCCTTCTGCTGCCACACTTCTTTTAGCCTTTAAGTTGGCAATATATTTCTTAAATACATCACTCTGCAGTGTAACGATGATAACAACTACGATTGCCTTATAAACAGGAAGCTGGTCTGCTTTTACGTTCATCGCATAGAGTGTTGTGGTCAGAGCCTGAATAGTGTAGGCACCGATTACGGAACCGATCAGGCTGAATTTACCACCACCAAGGAAGTTTCCGCCAAGCGCAACTGCAAGGATGGCATCCATTTCCAGGTTAAGACCAATGTTGTTTGCATCTGCAGAGTAGATACGGCTGGATGCCACAATACCGGCAATACCAGCCAGTACACCACAGATAACATAGGTAAGGAATTTAATCATCGTAGAATTTAATCCCACAAGACGAGCTGCCTTTCCATTGATACCAACACTTTCAATGTAAAGCCCAAGAGCAGTCTTCTTCAAAATCAGGTACACAATAACAACTGTAATGATCGCAAAGAAAATAGGTGTAGGAATCGGGCATTTTCCAATATATCCACCAGCCATCTTAAAGGAATCCACACGAATATAAGTAATCTGTCCGTTTGTGATCAGCTGAGCAATACCACGACCGGCTGTGTAAAGGATCAGAGTTGCAACCATTGGCTGAATATTCAGCTTGGAAACCAGAAATCCATTAAATGCACCACATAATGCAGATGCAAGAAGTGCTGCGATAACAGCCAGGATCAGAGGATTCTGATAATCATTTACAGAAACCTGTCCGCCGGAAAGAATCTGGCAGCATACTGCTGCGGCTACTGCCATAACAGCACCAACACTGATATCCTGTCCACCAGAAGCCGCTGTTACCAGTGTCATACCGATTGCAAGGATAACCAGCTCTGAAGCACGGTTGATAACATCAATAATGTAACCATAAAGTACACCGTTTCGGATAGATACGTTAAAGAAGTCCGGTGTCTTGATCACATTCAGTAAAAGTACTGCGATCAGGCACACGATAGGCAGAAACAGACGCGCACTTGTTATTTTCTTTAATTTGCTCTTATTCATTCTTATCGTCACCTCCGGCAATTGCTTTCATAATTCCACTCTGAGAAAGTTCATCTTCCTCAAGCTCTCCTACCTTCTGACCGTCACGAAGGACTGCCATACGTGAGCAGGTACGGAGCATCTCCTCAACCTCTGAGGAAATAAATGTAACTGCCATTCCCTGATCTGCAAGGTCAAGTACCAGCTTCTGGATTTCAGTCTTAGTACCGATATCAATACCACGGGTTGGCTCATCCAGAATCAGATAATCCGGATTTGTCAGAAGCCATCTTCCAAGGATAACTTTCTGCTGGTTACCACCTGACAGGCTCTTGATAGGAGTCTCACGGCTGGCTGTCTTAATCTGCAGCAATTTGATATATTTATCGGCTGCCTCATCCATTTCTTTTCTGCTCAACGGATGGAACATACCTTTTTTAGCCTGGAGCGCTATAATAATATTTTCTCTTACAGAAAGATCTGCAATGATACCTTCTGCTTTTCTGTCCTCAGGAAGATAAGCCATACCAAGCTTCATTGCATCCAGCGGACTGTTGATCTTTACTTCTTTTCCTTTTACTTTCAGAGTTCCTGTATCAGCTTTATCTGCACCATAGATTGCACGGACAAGTTCAGAACGTCCGGAACCAAGAAGTCCTGTAAGACCAATGACCTCTCCTTTATTAATAGTAAGATCAAATGGTTTGATAGTTCCTTTATGAGAAAGTCCGCTTGCTTCAATAACAGGTTCCGGTTTTTCCGTTTTTTTGTCCTTATGTTCACCTTTGATATCTGCAAGATCATCAAAGTCTTTACCCATCATCTTGGCAACCAGCATAACTCGCGGAAGATCTTTTGTCTCATACTCTCCTACCAGTTCACCGTTACGAAGAACTGTAATCCTGTCGCAGACTGCATATACCTGCTCAAGGAAGTGAGTAACAAAGATAATTCCTACACCTTCGTCACGAAGTCTTCTCATAAGTACAAACAGTTTTTCAACTTCATCATCATCCAGGGAAGAAGTCGGCTCATCAAGGATCAGTACACGACACTTCATATCAACCGCACGTGCAATGGCGATCATCTGCTGAATAGCCAGAGAGCATTCCTCCAGCATCTGTGTTGGCGGCACATGAATGTCCAGGCTCTCAAGTAATTTTCCTGAGCGCTCATTCATCTGCTTCCAATCAATCATTCCCATTTTTCTCGGCTCACGTCCAATGAAAAGATTTTCAGCAACTGTAAGGTTAGGGCAAAGGTTAACCTCCTGATATACAGTACTGATACCATTTGCCTGTGCTTCCTGCGGTGAATGGTTAACGATCACATTACTGTTTCCGGCCATGTGAATTGTTCCGGTTTCAAATTCATGCACACCTGTCAGTACTTTGATCAGTGTGGATTTACCTGCACCATTCTCCCCCATCAGTGCGTGGATTTCACCTTTACGAAGGGTAAAGTCCACATGGGAAAGGGCACGGACTCCTGTAAAGTTTTTGCTGATATCACGCATTTCCAATACTACATTTTGTTCCATATTCTTTCCACCTGCTTTCTAAACTGGTTTACCCCTCATTTACTGAAAAGCTTCAGTAAAGCGGGTATCTGTAAATCATTTCGGCATAAAGAGAGCGTGATTCATAAATCCGGGTTTCTCCGAATTATGAACCACGCTCCGGATTGTTTATATTTCTTCTATTACACGTCTATTATATGTTGTCAAAAATTAGTATGCACGTCCGTCAATAATTTCCTGTGTGATAGGTGTTACGTCATATTCGCCCTCTTCATCAAGACTGTTTACAGCTTTAACTTTATCAACTGTATCATCTGTAGCAAAGATTTCTTCATCTACATAGTTCAGTTTTTCAACTTCTTCACCAGCTTCAAGAGCTTTGATCAGTTCTTCTGCACGTGGTCCGTGTAATGGGTTACACTCAACATCGCATGCAATCTTGCCGGCTAATGTATCTGTTAAACCAGCATTTGTTGTATCAAAAGACATAACCATGATTTCACCGTTTGCGATATCAGATCCTACTGTTTTACCAGCTGCTTCGATAGCATCGATAGCACCGAATGCTTCGTTATCGTTCTCACAGTATACTACGTTGATGTTGTCATACTGTTTCAGCATAGACTCCATAACTTCCTGTCCTTTAGCCTGTGTGAATTCACCGGACTGCTGAGCAAGTAAGTTCCATCCATAGTTGTCAACGCCTTCTTCAAGACCTTTGGAACGTCCAATCTGAGCTGTGGATCCGATTGTACCCTGAATGTCAACGATATTAACATCTTTTGCATCGATTCCCTTAGCTGTTGTATATGCGTTCAGCCATTCAGCTGCTTTTCTACCTTCGAGTAAGGAGTCAGTTCCGATCCATGTTGTATATAAGCTGTCATCAGATACATCAACCATACGGTCTACGATGATTACAGGAATATCAGCATCTTTAGCTTCCTGAAGAACTGTATCCCAACCTGTCTCTGTTACAGGAGCTAAAAGAATGTAATCAACTTCCTGCTGGATGAAGTTACGGATTGCTGTTAACTGGTTTTCCTGTTTCTGCTGTGCATCGTCGAAGATTAATTCATATCCGTTCTCTTCGCTGAATGTGGATTTCATGGATTCTGTATTAGCTGTACGCCAGTCAGATTCAGCACCTACCTGTGAGAAACCAACTGTGATTGTGTCGTCCGCTGCTGCTACACCCACTGCCGGAACAACGCTCATACCGCATACCATTGTTGCTGTTAATAAAGCTGACACGATTTTTTTCTTCATTTTGTAAATCCTCCCGATTCATTTAAGATGTCTTTATTATAGTAAAAATCCAGGAAAATTCCATAGAATATTTTCCGCAAAAAGTTTATTCTTCTATCATATTTTGTTCATAATTTATACAAAGTTTGTTTTTTTATTTCAGAAGTTGGATTTTTTATTGTGCATTATAAATATAGAAATAAATTATCAACTATCTTTTGTATTCATATTGCACAATTCAACATTAGTTGACATAATTCGTGTTTTCCATTATTTGGTCAATCTCAGTGACTCCCTATCGGCAGACTATAAAGCTATTATTAGGTATGAAGAATCAATAATATAATTAACTTTATCTGCCTGCTCACATAATAAAAGCTACATGTCCATTAAAAATCTTAACTTCATGCAGCTTTTTATCCTTCACCGTTTATCTTGAATTATTATTCAGGTTAATTTTTTTCGCCATATACACTTCCATAACTGTGCCTTCTCCCTCTGCGGAAGAAATCTTCAATCCATACCCAGGGCCATAATAGAGTGCAATTCTTTCTGACACAGCGGCAAGTCCAAATCCGGCGCGTTCTCCGGTCCGGATGGCTTCCTGCACTTCATGGAGCCGTTCCGGTGTCATTCCCTGACCATCGTCAGTTACTCTCAACATCATGTCATCTCCCAGATCAAACCCTTCAATGAGAATCTTACCTTTTCCACGTTTATTTTTAATCCCATGATAAAGTGCATTCTCTGCAAGCGGCTGCAGAGTAAGTTTCGGAACCATAACCCCTTCCAGTTCTGATGGGATATTAATCTCGAACTCCATAATATCCCTGTATCTGGACTGCTGGATTTCAAGATAACTTAATGTATGACGCTCTTCCTCAGAAAGTGGAATGATATCTTTCCCTTTGGAAAGCGAAGTTCGGAAAAATACCGACAGACTCGTAATCATATCCACTGCATCCTGCTGCATACCGCCCTCTACCAGCCAGACAATGGTATCCAGTGTATTATATAAGAAGTGAGGATTTACCTGTGCCTGGATCAGCTGCAGTTCTGTCAAATGCTGCGCATCCTGTTCTTTGCGCACGTTTTCCAGCAAACCCTCGATCCTGCCAGCCATCTTTCGGGTACCTGCATCCAGTTCCTGAATCTCAATACAGTCTGCTGAAACCGGATTAATCGTCTTGTATTCTCCTTTTCCTACTTTCTTAATATTATGAAGGATTTCGGAAATCGGCTTCGTAATGCTGTAAGTCAGGCGGAAAGAACGTCGCATCAGGATAATCGTTGCGATCATGATTGCTGCGCACATAGTAATGATCGTCAGTCTCACATTTCCCGCAAGCTGAGATTCTACCTGTACTAACTGTGCCGCTTCCTGATAAATATAATTTTGCATTTCTTTTTCAAAAAGAGTCGTCAGGATTTCTGTATTGTTTGCCATAAATTCCTGGCGTTCCTGATAGTCCCTGATCTCAGTAAGCTGATTCATCCGTTTCTTTAGATTTTCCAGATAATTTGTCAAATATTTCAGAGAACGCAGGCTCTCTTTCTTTGTAGTAGTTTTCTTCAGTTTCTCTACTGTACTGATTGCTTTATTAACCTGTTCTATCGGAAGCCCGTCCTTTCCTCTTCGCCCAATACTTACATAATAAATATCACGGTCAACTTCATTTTTGAAACTCATGTCACTGTTTGAACTTCTGTAATTAGCGTTATATTCTGTACTGACCGCCAGATTGTTAGATAACTGATTGTATTCATTTGTATAATGCCAGAAAAAAACAAGAAGCACTATGATCAGTATTGCCATAGGAATCATAGTGCTCAGAAGCATCCACTTCATTTTGGTTTCCAGCTTTTCCTGCTTTTGCCTCATGAATCAGACCTCTCCTCTCGTTTTTCGGTATTCACTCGGTGTCATACCCTGTGTTTTCTTAAAAAGATAACTGAAATAATGTGCATCTTTATATCCTACTTCTCCTGCAATCTCACTGGAACGCTTAGATGTACAGCGCAGCAGTTCCTTTGCTCTGCTCATTCGCAGAGCAGTCAGATATTCGATAAAGGTCTGTCCCATATTCTGACTGAAAAGTGCACTGAAATGATTGGCACTGACATTTGCCACATGAGCTACTTTGTTTAAAGAAATCTCCTCATCCATATAATGTTCGTTTATAAAATCCACTGCCTGTTTCAGCACACTTCTGTTCTGGTTACCGGCATTCTCATCACGGATCGAGATTGCCTTTTTCAGCAGATCCTCGGCATATGCAATAGAGGCTTCTGTAGACTGGCTTGTCTTTTCTACAATATCATCCGTCTCTTCTCTGGATAATTCCGCATCATCATATCCTATTTTCTTAAGAAATGACAACACAGAAAAACGCACATTCAAAACCACATAATTACGGAATACCAGAGACTCCATAGGTTCCTGACCAATAGCATGGAAATAGTCGTGAACAAAACTGTCAACCTCATCCTCCAGACCGCTGCTTAAGAACTTCTGCAGAATTTCCGGATTCAGAGCATTGATATTCACATTCTTCAGCTGAACAGTCTCCGTTTTTGAAGTATCTGCTGAACTTTCTTTTACCTGCTCAAGCATATTATAATAAAGAATATGTCCGTCATACAGATAACGAAATGCATAAGTTCTTGCTGCTGTATGATAGCTTTGTTTAATCCTGCTCAGACGGTCTGCCTCCTCACCAACTGCAATAAACCAGTCCGCATTCTTGCTGGTTTCCTCCATAATCTTTTTAATCGTTTCCACACATTCCCTGGTATTCGCTTCTATACTGTCACGTTGTCCCTTTACCAGAATTGCATAGCTGAATACCTGATGCCTGAAGAGCATTGCTACCGGATGACTGAGAAAATAATTTTCTATCTTCTTATGCACTTCAGCTTCCCAGTCAGAATATCCCTCTGATGAATTGCAGCTGCTGTCCGAAGTATCCGGACTAAAGATCAGAATATTGTACGCCTCTGCCACAATATCCAGATTCAGACGATCCGCCCTCTGATAAATCTCCTCCAGATTCGAATCCGCCCGCACCAGAGCTTCAAAGAAATCCCTGCTTGCATTGCGCTCATACTCCTGCATCTCCAGGCGAAACTTCTCATAATACTCCATCTGCGTCTTCTCATGCTCATAACGATTATGGATCTCCTCCAGCCTCTCAATAAACGCATTCTTAGTAATCGGCTTCAGCAAATAATCCTCCACCCCGATACTGATCGCCTGCTTTGCATAATTAAAATCATCATAACCACTAAGAATGACAATCTTAATATTCGGCAGCTCCTTCTTCACCAGCTTACAAAGAGTCAGTCCATCCATAAACGGCATCTTAATATCCGTGATCAAAAGATCCGGCTTACTCTTCAAAATCAAAGGCAGTGCCATCTCCCCATCCGACGCCTCCCCCGCAAGCTCAAAACCATACTGTTCCCAGGGAATCATCTTCTTGATCATCTCTCTGATCACAACTTCATCTTCCACCAAAAAAGTCTTTAACATTCCACTCCTCCTACAGCCCAACCTCATCGGTTCCCGCTGTACTATATAAACATATTCACTCTGTTCTCCCAACAAATCTGATATAACTTTAATACATGTTGAATTATCAGGCAAGTCATTTTTAATTTAAAAATCCCGTTTATCTACCTGCAGTCCCTCCCTTGCCTACAATCTCTCTTCATACCAGCCACCAGCGCGAAGCCGCATCTCTCTTCGGGTGAATTTGGAGGGGGATTAGTAACTCTTAGGCTGGAAAAATATGCGTTATGAAGAAAAATAGCAACCTGTCTGAGCGAAGTCAGCAACGGAGCGAGTTTTGCATTTTTCTTCATGCCTTTAGCAGATTTTTCCGGCCTTAGAGTTACTTATCCCCCGGAACTGAACCCGCAGAGAGATGCGGCTTCGCGCGTCCCTCCTGAAAAAAGCGAAAAAGCCTCCCACCCGGACAGGGGAGACCGGGCAAGAGACTTTTTCTGGCTTTAGCTAAGTTTTGAGTTAATGCTTTTTCTAGATTAATAGGATTAGTAAGTTACTTATTTTGTCTGAAACAATTCCTCCGCCTTCGGTTTCCAATGCTCTGCATAAGCATCACACTTCGCACAAAGATGCTCAACAGATTCCGGAGACTGTAAGTCTGTAGACTTGGCGCCTGACTCTGCAACCATCTGACGCAGCTTCTGCGGGTTTTCAAGCATTGGACATGGACGAAGCATATTTTCATTAAACGGCTGTCCATTATGATATGCCATAAAGATCGGACTCTTCAGCGCTTCAAGCAGAGTATTCTTGTAAATATTTGCATTGGAATAATGAATAAATACACAAGGATCAACATCACCGTTCGCATTAATATGCAGATAACGTCTTCCTCCTGCAATACATCCGCCAACATACTGCGCATCATTCTGGAAATCCATTCCGAAGATTGCTTTTGTAGAACGATATTCTCTGATCTTATGGTACATCTTTTCACGCTGCTCCGGGTTAGGCATTAATTCTACTACAGCATCATTACCTGTCGGCATATAATGGAAGAACCATACAAATAATGCACCGCAGTCAATAATATGATCAAAGAACTCTTCACTGCTTACGCTGTCAACATTAGCAGAGGTATAACAGGTAGATACACCAAACGGAAGTTTGTGAGCTTTCAGAAGTTCCATTGCATGCATAACTTTCTGGTATACACCATCTCCACGACGTCCATCGTTTGCTTCCTCAGATCCTTCAAGGCTGATAGCAGGTACGAAGTTCTTTACACGGAGCATTTCCTGACAGAATTCTTCATCGATCAGAGTACCATTTGTAAAAGAAAGGAACTCACAGTCCGGATATTTTTCGCAGATACGCATCAGGTCTTTCTTACGAACCAGCGGTTCACCGCCTGTATATATGTACATATAAGTTCCCATTTTTCTGCCCTGCTCTACGATAGAACAGATGGTGTCAAAATCAAGATTCAGTTTGTGACCATATTCAGCTGCCCAGCATCCTGTGCAGTGCAGATTACAGGCACTTGTCGGATCAAGTAGAATTGCCCACGGAACATTACAGTTATTTGCTTCTGCAGTTTCTTCCTGAAGAGCACTTCCCTTTAAGCTGGCATTGATAATAAAGTTTGTAAAGAATGCCTCACGTACACCCGGATCCAGATCATAGATTCTCAGGATCAGTTTATACCAGTTGCTGTCTTTATCCTGAATCGCATTACGGATTGCATTTCTCTGTGCTTCATACCATCCGTCCGGTACGAATTTATCTACAAGTTCCATCAGTTTCGGTATATTTACTTCCGGGTCCTTTTCCAGATAACCCAGACCTGTTTTAACTGCTGCTGCGAGTGCAGCCTGTTTTGCTTTGTCCATTAACTTCATGTGATTTCTCCTCCTTGTTGTAATGTAATTATCTATTTTAACATCTGCACACCTGGATGCTTAAGATGCCGGGGTAAAGGTTACGCGGTTGCCCAACAGTCTTTCCGTTTACATCTCATATGCAAATACAGTTATCTGAAGCTCAGTACTATCTTATTCTGTCTTCATCCATATCTATGATATCCTGTTTCTGATTATTGATAATTTTTACAGTGTAAACTGCTACGCACAAATTCAGAATTCCTTCAAACAGGATAGAAACTCCGACCAGAATCATCATTACCTCTGCTGCTTCAAAAGGTCTTACCAGAAGTATAAATCCCAGAACTCCTGTAAGAATCGCTACCGCAAGAATTCTCCACCAGAGATTTAATCCAAATTTCTTTGCATCTATTGATATCTGAATCTTAAAAAGTGCATCCGCAAGAATCAAAATACCAAAGATTCCAAAGATCAGATTAACTACCACATCCCTGCGCATAATAATGATCACTCCCACTGCCGCCAGCAGTACGCCAAAAGCAAGATCAAACTGAAATGCCAGACAGTAAAAATCTCTGGATAAATATCCTATAATCTTAATACATCCATATACAATAAGCATAATTCCTACTGCCGTGCAAAATACCGCCATCGAACAATCCGGCCATATGATCAGGCAGGCGCCCAGAATCATAAATAGAACAGACATGACAATATATCCATTTTTTGCTAATTTCAACTGTTTCAGTGCATTCATAACGCCTCTCCTCCTTTCCATAGCCGTATTATAGCTGTGATTTTTTTAACAATAAATAGACAAAAAAAAGCCCATGTCTAAAAACTAGACATGGGTTTTATTTTGTATAACAGTCAGATAAAGAAATTATCTGCATTAAAGCCAAACTCTGTACCGAAATTCAGGACTTGTTCAGAATCGCATTCAATTCCGGATGACGTTCCAAAAGCTGCGCTGCCTCGCGCATTTCAGCTCCCAGATCATACTCAAGTCCATGATCCAGCCATTCCATCAGAATTCCTATGAACAAACATTTATAATATTTAATAAGAATCTGGATTTCCTCATTTTTCAGGTTAAACTTATCCAGATTTTTCTCAAAATACTCTGTAATAATATAAGAAGCAACTTCATTCATATAAATAAGAAATGTATCTCTTTTTACTGATTTATAAACGTTCAGCATCAATTTTCGGTTATTTCTGACCAAAGCTGCCATCTCTTCCATACATTCCAGGATCGATGCTTTCTCATGAGGAGATTCCAGAATCTCATCCCATTTCTTTTTAAAAATAAACTCCACCACATCCGGAATATCCCTGAAATGATAATAAAAAGTATTTCTGTTTACCCCACATCTCTCTACAATATCCTTCACTGTAACCTTAGACATGGGTTTCTCTTCCAGTAATTCTGTAAAAGTTCTTGCAATTATTTCCTTTGTAAAACCAGACATATTATCTTCCCCATCACACTTTACACTGTACCAAGCGGTCTTTTTTGTATCCGCCCTGCTGCCTGTTCGCAACCACTTTTCACTGTAAATTCCGCACATTCTCCAGTGGGTTCCGAGTATTTTCATTATTATGCCATAAAGATTATTTTTTTGCAAGCATTTCACAAATTGGTCTTACCTGTTGGGAATCAGTACTATTTCTTTAATTTCCAGACTATCTGCACCATAAAAAAGTTTAATATAGTGATTATGTCCAAATCCCATATTCAGGATACGACTTTCTTCTACCCATTTTCCATTTGTTCCCTGCACAGAAACAGTCATCTTATGAATATTATCCAAAAATACAGAAACAGGAAGCTGAGCCAGTTCTCCAAGATCAGATTTAAGAGTAAATTTCATAGTGAAATCTCCCTCAAAGTCATTAGTCACTGCCAGCACATCCGCATTTCCCTTTGCAGGATGCAGCATAGAACCATCGATTACAATCTGCTGCGTCTGCGGATCACTAACCAGATTTACCAGACTTCCGGCATCTATGTCGTCCTCTTCTTTGGTATTCATAGCCTCCAGCTCTTCCTTGCAGATTCTGTCTGTCAAAAGCAAAATTGACGGACTCTTTAACAGAAATCCCAGGATATTTGCCGCATTTCTCTGCAGCTCACCCAGCGTAATCTTTCCTGCATGAAGCATCTCCTCTACATCATCATTCTCCGGATTCGCTTTTGCATTACTTACTACCATATATATATCATTCTGGGCAGCAACCATCGGCGCTTTCACAGGAACTTCTGCCTGATGTCCCTCATAATTGGATTTCGCCCACCAGTCAGTCATAACAATACCATCAAATCCCCATTCTTTACGGAGAATCGTTGTACACAGATCATAACTTCCCGCAGTCCAAAGTCCGTTTACGCTTCCGTAAGTAGTCATTACAGAACGCGCACCACCTTCTTTCACTGCAATTTCAAAGCCTTTCAGATAAATTTCACGCAGACATCTCTCAGACATTACAGAATCAGAAGTACTTCTTCCTACCTCCTGATTGTTTCCGCAGAAATGCTTGATCGTACTTCCAATTCCAGATCTTGCCATCGCTTTTACCTGTGCTGCACAGATTCTTCCTGTAAGGATCGGATCCTCGGAAATGTACTCAAAGTTACGTCCATTCAGGGGATTTCTGTGAATATTCATGCCAGGTCCAAGGAGGGAATCAATCTTGTTCAGACGAAGTTCTTTCCCTGTCATCTCATATAAATCACCTACAAGTTCCGTATTAAAAGTACAACCCAATAATGTTCCGTTCGGCAGAGAGAACGCTTTTGTGCCGCAGTCCATACGGATACCGGACGGACCATCTGAACAGCATCCAACCGGAACTCCAAGTGCCTGCAGGGATTCTGTTATACCCCCAAACGCAGCTGCCGTTCCTGCTGTAACTTTCGGGCTGCACATGCCTTCACCACGGAACATTGCGATCAGATCTTCTTCACTGATCTGTGCTACAAACTCATCCATAGAGACTTTCCTATCCAGCACATCAGCCAGCTTATAGCCTTTATCTCCTGTATAATCCAGAGTCTTTGGCATCTCCTCTGATCTGCGCTTCTGTGTATCTACTGTACGCACCGGTACATCCTCTGTCACTGCCTCATATGTACCATCTGACATCAGAACAGCTTTCATTCTCTGAAATTTTTCAACCGGTGCATATGCCTCCTGTAACTGTTCAAGTACACGGAATTCTTCTTCATAAGTTCCTGCAGACTCTGCATTTCTCACATCACTGCCTACAAAAATCTCATACATTCCTTCTTCCAGAACATAGCAGGATTTATGACCTGTCACGCCGCTGTCATCATAAGAAGCCATATCATATTTCGGAATAATGATCATAAGCTTCTCTGTCTCACCCGGTGCCAGTTCTTGTGTCTTGGCAAATCCGATCAGCTTTCTTGTCGGATTTCCAAGCTGGCCCTGCGGTACTTTTACATAAATCTGAACGACTTCTTTTCCCTTTATACTGCCCGTATTGGTTACTGTGGCAGATACTGTAAGTTCGTCCTTTGTATTCTTAAAAATTTCAGCTTTTGTCTCGAATGTTGTATAGGATAATCCATATCCAAACGGATAAAGCACTTTATCCTTCGCAAAAGTCTCAAAGTAGCGGTAACCTACATAAATATCTTCCTTATAGTAGTTCTTAAAAGGGTCTCCGAAATTTGCTGTAGACGGATAATCCTTGATGTTTTTAGCAATAGTATCTGTCAGTTTTCCACATGCGCAGACTTTACCGGTCAGTACATCAGCAACTCCATTACCGCCTTCCTGACCGCCCTGCCATACATACAGAACAGCTTCCGGATGGTACTTCTCCACCCAGCTCATATCAATAATATTACCCACATTCAGCACTACAACTGTACGCCTGCTGGCCTCACAGACACGGCGGATCATATCCTCCTCAGTCTCAGTCAGACAATAACTTCCTGCCTTCTCATTATTGTCCTGATCTTCACCTGCAGTTCTTCCGACGATAACCAGAGATACGTCATTGCTGCGGGCACAGTCCAGCATCTCATCAGTGACTTCCATCTCCTTCTGGCACCACGGCACACGGCCCCATCCCTGACCTTCATCAAAAGGATTCTCTTTGATCCAGTCTGCATAGATTCTCATCAGTTTCTCATCCAGATGAATCTCCTTACATTCTTTTAACGCATCAAGAATTCCCACTACATATCTGGTATTTACCAAACCACCAGAACCAAGTCCGCTCTTATAATAATGAAAAGCCATGCGGCCAAAAACGGCGACTTTTTCTCCTGTCCTTAACGGAAGTGCCTGATCCTCATTCTCCAGAAGTACACATCCTTCAGCTGCCGCCTGTCTTGCCAACGCCGCATATTTCTCTAAATCCAGTTTGTAATCGTTCATGTATTGTCCTTTCCTGCAGAAACAATATTTCTGTTTCAACTCATTATGATCAATTTCCAATTCCCATCTTATCAGAAAAATACATCACTGAAAACACCAAATATTTACAGGAAAATAATCCACTAAATTTGTATAATAGGAAATTCATGGAAATTTCCTATTATACAAAAAACTGCTCCACCAACGTGAAACAGTCTCTTTATTTTACCAGTTTCTGATATAATCCTGATGCTCATTATTCCTGTGCTGTCCTGTAATGGAAAATTCTACCCATTCTGCAATATTAACAGCATGATCTCCAATACGTTCAAAATACTTCGCAGTCATAAGCAGATCCAGTCCTGTCTTAGCGTCCAGTTTCCCACCATAGATCAGGTCAGCCAGCTTCTCCTTGATCTCATTAAACGCATTGTCTACCACATCATCCCGTGCGATTACATATCTGCACAGTTCCAAATCGTTCTTAACAAAAGCATCCACACTCTCTGTTACCATCCGAACAGTATCTTCGGCCATCTGTGCGATCGTATCATCCTGTACAACACTGTCCTTATCAATATGCAACGATAAATCTGCAATATCTGCAGCCTGGTCTCCAATACGCTCCATATCCGAAACCATCTTCAGTGCCGCCGAAATCTCTCTCAGATCCCTTGCCACCGGATGTTGACGCAACAAAAGACTCAGGCAGAGATTCTCAATTTCTCTCTCCTTAGCATCAATATCTCTGTCTGTCTCAAAAACCTGACGTGCAAGTCCTTCATTCTGCACTTCCCGAACAGCCTTCGCAGAAAAAGAAATCGCTTTTTCACAATAATTACCCAATGTGATCAGCTGGGCATGTAACTCCTCCAGCTGCTTTTCAAACATTTTCGACATAATCAACCAAACCTTCCTGTAATATAGTCCTCTGTACGCTTATCCGCAGGCATGGAGAACAGCTTGCTCGTATCTGCAAATTCAATGACTTCTCCCAGTAAAAAGAACGCTGTCTTATCAGAAATTCGGGTTGCCTGCTGCATGTTATGAGTTACCATCACAATGGTATAATCCTTCTTTAACTCCATCGCCAGCTCCTCAATCTTGGAAGTTGAGATAGGGTCAAGTGCAGATGTCGGTTCATCCATCAGAAGTACTTCCGGCTGAACTGCCAGTGCTCTGGCGATACAGAGTCTCTGCTGCTGACCGCCGGACATGCCCAACGCACTTTTCTTCAGTCTGTCTTTCACCTCGTCCCAGATCGCTGCATCACGCAGAGACTTCTCTACAATATCATCCAGCTTAGCTTTGGAACGAATACCGTGAGTTCTTGGTCCATATGCGATATTATCATAAATGCTCATTGGGAAAGGATTCGGTTTCTGGAATACCATTCCCACTCTTTTCCTGAGCAGATTGACATCCATATCTCCGTAAATATCCTCACCGTCAAGCTGTACTTTACCGGTAATCACACAGCCCTCAACCAGATCATTCATTCTGTTTAAAGACTTCAATAAGGTAGATTTACCACAACCGCTTGGTCCGATAAAAGCTGTAATTTCTTTCTCTGGAATCTCCATATTAATGTTCTTTAATGCGTGGAATTTTCCATAATGTAAATTCATATTTTCAACTGTTATTTTTGCATTCCTACTCATGATTCTTATCCTTTCGCAATTCGTTTGGCAACCGCTCCGGACAGGAAATTGATCACAAGAACAAATGCCAGAATAACAACTGCTGTCGCAGATGCCTGATTCATATGAAGGCCCTCACCTGACAATACATACATATGAAGTGCAAGTGTACGGCCGGAACCCATCAGGTTTGACGGAACTTCCGCAACTGTACCTGCAGTGTAGATCAGTGCTGCTGTTTCACCGATGACACGTCCGATCGCCAGGATCACACCTGCCAGGATACCAGGTACTGCTGACGGCAGAACAATAGTAAAGATCGTACGAAGTTTGCCTGCTCCCAGTCCGAAACTTGCCTCACGATAAGAATCTGGAACAGACTTCAAGGCCTCTTCTGCAGTACGCATGATCAGAGGAAGTATCATGATCACAAGCGTAAAAGCACCTGATAAAAGTGACAGTCCCCAATGCAGTGCTGTTACGAAAAACAACATACCAAAAAGACCGTATACAATAGATGGAATACCGGAAAGTGTCTCCGCTGTGATACGGATCACATTCACAAGTTTACTTCCTTTTTTCGCATATTCCACCAGATAGATCGCTGCAAAAATTCCTAACGGCGCTGCGATTGCAAGTGAAACTATGGTCAGGATAAATGTGTTGATCAGAGATGGAAGTAAAGAAAGGTTCTCTGAATTATAGGTTAAACTAAATAAGTCTGTAGAAAGATACGGCACACCTTTCACAAGAATATATCCGATCAGAAAGAACAGTAATGCAAAAGTCAAAACTGCTCCCAGCACTGTAAGCAGTGCAAGAATAGCTGATCCCGGATGCTTCATGTATGCCTTCATCTGATCTGAGAAAGAAGACTCATTCTGCTTTTTTTCTTTTGTCCAGTCAATTTCTGCTGCTGCTTCAATTTGCATGTTCTGCCCTCCTGTTCAGTAAAGAAAGACTAAGGTTAATGATCAGTATAAAGATAAACAGAACCACCGCTGTTGCGATCAGAGCCTCTCTGTGAAGTCCTGTTGCATATCCCATTTCAGTAACGATATTTGCGGTCATGGTACGGACACCTTTCAGGATTCCCTGTGGCATTCTCGGCTGATTTCCTGCAACCATGACAACCGCCATTGTTTCTCCGATCGCACGGCCGATTCCCAGTACGACAGCTGCAAGAATACCTGATTTCGCTGCCGGAAGCATAACACAGAAAATACTTCTTTCTTTGGTTGCTCCCAGTGCAAGCGAACCCTCATAATAGCTCTCCGGCACACTGCGGATCGCAGATTCCGTGACACCGATGATAGTCGGCAAAATCATCATTCCGAGCAGAACACATGCTGCCAACATGCTGGTTCCGGTTCCGCCAAATGTCTGTCTGATCAGTGGAACAATAAGAACCAGTCCAAAGAAACCATATACAATTGACGGTACACCAGCCATCAGTTCAATTCCTGATTTCAATGGTCTGTAGATTTTTTTCGGGCAATAACGCGCCATAAAAACTGAAGTAAATAATGCAATCGGCACACCCAGAAGAATAGCACCTGCAGTTACATAAATGCTCGCTACGATCATTGGAAGAATTCCAAAAATGTTATTTGACGGCTTCCACTTTGTTCCCAGCAGGAACTTCAGCGGACCGATCTTCCCGATAGCCGGGATTCCATTTGCAAACAGAAATGCACAGATCAGAAACACTGCCAGCACTGACGTACAGGCTGCGATCAGAAATACACATTTCATGGCCTTTTCCTTAAAGTGGTTCATTCATTACACCTTTCTTTCTCTGTTTCCAAAAACTCTTCTCACATATAAACAGTCCGCCTGCTGCATTCCCGTAACCAGACGAACTGTTTTTATTCTTATAATACATTGCACTACGGATTATGCTTCGCTATACAGCGTATGTGATTTTTCTTCTCTGCAATTCGTGCAGATCGTGTATCACTGCCGCAACCCATAGGTTGTTTCTCAAGATCCGGATTATTTAGCAAGATCTTCCCATGTAGTAGTCTCACCTGTGTACACTGATTTTACCTGGTCACTTGTAAGTTCATCAATATCATTGTCTTTATTAACGATTACTGCAATACCATCTCTTGCGATAACAGTAGCTGTAAGTCCAAGGTCTTTTTCATCATCTTTCAGTTCACGGGATGCCATACCGATATCACATGTTCCTTCAGCTGCCATATTTACGCCTGTTGTAGAATCACTCTGCTGAACTTCTACTGTTACGTCTTTGTTTACTGCTTCATAACCTTCTGCAAGTTTCTCCATAACCGGTGTTACAGAAGAAGAACCAGCTACAACGACTTTACCGGAAACACCATCTGCTGCTTTATACGCTTCTGCATCAGCAGCTTCTTTGATATATCCGTTGTCCTCTACGATCTGCTGTCCGTCAGAACTCATGATGTAGTTTACGAAATCTTTTGCTGCATCGCTTTCTTTGTCAGATGTAAGAATGTTGAATGGACGTGCGATCTTGTAGGAATCATTGGAAACATTCTCTACAGTTGCTTCTACACCGTCAATCTTAACTGCTTTTACTGTATCATCCAGAGAACCAAGTGAAATATATCCGATTGCATTCTCATCACCTGCAACTGTTGTCATCATAACAGATGTGCTGTTTGTAACACTTGCTTCATCTGTAGTCATATCTACTTTCTCGCCATCCTGCTCTTCCTGGATACCAAACAGTTCTACGAAAGCACCTCTTGTACCGGAACCATCCTCACGGGATACAACTGTGATGTCTCCGCTTGCTGCACTTACGATTGTTGTGAAAGCTGTTGCTCCGATAACTGCTGCTGTAAGGATTGTTGCGATTTTTTTCTTCATGATAATTTTCTCCTCTTCCAATGAGCCATGTTTTTTATAAAGTGAACGGCTCATTTTTTTGATTTAATATTTTAATTTTTTATATCTTGTTGCCTCATTTACAAGTGCCATTATAAAAACGAAAAGTAAAATCCAAAATCACGCTATCGTAAAATTTCTGTAAAAAAATACGCTCTCTTGTAAAACCTGTTTTATCGTGCTATCATGAAATCAGACGGATTATAATGAATGTACACTTCGTACTCTGTTTGATAAGAAAGATAAATATATGTATGAAAATAAACAGCAAAGCAAACTGGATCGTCAGAAGTCAGGCGGATATTCGCAATTGAAGCAGGGGACTTACTTGATTTGGTTAAATTATAAAGGAGAAAATATAAATGTCAGATTCAAGATGCGATAAAGCAATAGAAAAGAAACACAACGGATACAACTGCGCGCAGGCAGTTGCCTGTTCTTTCTGTGAGGAAGCTCACATGGATGAAGAAACACTTTTTAACCTTACACAGGGATTTGGAGCAGGATTTGGAACTATGGACGGCACATGCGGCGCAATCTCAGGTGCTGCAGTTGTTGCAGGACTGATAAATCAGAACAGGATGGAAACTTCCAGAGATATCCGTTCTGTCATGAATCATTTTAAACAGCAGAATGGGTCCGTTATCTGTAAAGATCTTAAAGGCATTGAGACAGGGAAAATGCTCCGCTCCTGCGATGACTGTGTCAGAGATGCAGTGAAATTTCTGGAGAATGTATTGAACGAAGAGAAATAAATTATTTCCTATATAATAGCAGCATAAATCGCTGTATGCCAGTTCTCTTATATCTGGTATACAGCGATTTTTTAATTATGATTTTTCTCTGCATGACAAACTTAAATCGTCAGACAAAGGCAGTTCTATTTATTTTACATCCGCATGCTCATCTGCTTCATAGTCAAAAAAATCAAAATCAGCAGTGTGAGAATGCATCATACGGTCTCCGCATGTGATTCCTACGAAGGTTCCTGTGAATTCTCCGAAATTGGAATATTCATCAGAGAATTTGGATGTGTCGAAGCATGGTCCGATCTCACTGTAATCTTCTCCATCGAGAGACCAGAAGAACTGTGAATTTCTTCCGTTGATCTTCAGCTTCATCCAGATATCTTTTCCATCCTCTACAAAGGTTCTGGAATCTGAGAATTCTTTCTTCTCACCGTTCTCTACCTGCATAACAGCAATGGCACTGTGATTCAGTGTTTCGCTGAAATACTTATAGAGATAAACAAAATTCATGTTGTCATAATACAGGATCAGTCCTGCTGTATGCTGATAGCTGAGCGGTGTAAAGTCCAGCTTTGTTCCAACTGTTGCCTGTACACTGGTAAGCTTTCTCGCAAGAATGCTCGCTTTATTCAGAGAGCATCCGGATTCCTGACCACGCAGTCTTGCCCAGCCTGGTCTTGCTTTCAGATCGACAAAGGAAAGTGGATCAATACGTGGTGCATAATATTGGATACCAAGCTCTTCAGAATCGAAATCATCATGAGAAGGAAGTGGTCTCACCGGTGCTTCCGGCAGACTGCTCTCTTCTACAAATTCCTGTGCCAGATTTCCTCCATCTTTCATACGCAGCCATCCGTCTTCTGTCCACTCCATGCGCTGGATTGCAGTTTCACGGCCGAGTGTGCAGCGCAGTTCCGGTACGAAAGGACGGGAAGTCAGATGTACCAGCCAGGTTTCGCCATTCGGAAGATCCACATAGCTTCCATGTCCGGATTTCTGCAGCTTGCTTTCCGGGTTGAAGTATCTTGGTTTCAAATGATCCCAGTCAGCTCTCTCATTATAATCTCCAGGGCAGGAAGTTACGATCGGATTACACGGATCTGCCTCATACGGACCATAAACGTTTTTGGAACGTCCCATAGTTACACCATGATAATATCCTGTGCCGCCTTCTGCGCACATAATATAATAATATTCACCACGTTTTGTCAGATGTGGTGCTTCGATACATCCACGGTCTGTACCGCCTCTCCAGAAACGTTTCGGCATACCTACAACTTTCTTTGCCTTCGGATCGTATTCTACAATACTGATCGGGCCTGGTTTCTCATATTCACTTCTTGTTTCCCATTCCAGTGCCACTACATATTTTTTGCCGTCATCATCATGGAACATGGAAGCATCAAATCCTGTAGAATGAAGATAAACCGGTTCACTCCACGGTCCCTTTGGATCTTTTGCTGTGATAACGAAATTATCTACATCAAAGTATCTGGCATTCATAGAATTCATCACACCATACACTACATAAAACAGGTCTTCTGCTTCACAATAAGTCAGGCACGGTGCCCAGATTCCTTTGGCACTTGGAAGTTTCTTCAGATCAGGATCATCTGCATTCTGAAGTGCATGAGAATAAAGTTCCCAGTTTTTCATATCACGGGAATGATAGATCGGGATTCCCGGAAACCACTCAAAAGAGGAAACTGCAAGGTAGAAATCATCCCCCTTTCTGCAGATACATGGGTCGGCATGAAAGCCTGGAAGAATTGGATTTTGGATCATGGAAAATACCTCCTTTATAAATTATTTATTCACAACAATAGATTTTTCATGGAATGTTTTCAATCAGATAAATACTATTCCTTTTTCCTGCTTTTATTATAAAATAATTGCATCTGCTCTGCCAGATGTGATAGTATCTTTCTGACAGGTCAATAGTATCTTTAATTTTTTTCGGGAGGATTACATGAAAAAAATTTTAACTCCGACCAATTATGAAATGATTCCTCTGAATGAGCTCACAAATGTACGTTTTTATACATCAACAGATCCCGGCAGTTATGTTGCTTCTCACTGGCATGATGCAGTTGAGATTCTTTATCTTCAGGAGGGCTCTCTGACTGTTACTCTGGAAAATATCTCTTTTCCTGTTGCATCTGGTCAGTGTATTCTGATTCCTCCGAACCAGATACACTCCACACTCTGCACCAGTCCCAACCGCGCGATCGTTTTTCAGATTCCGGTATCTTTCATTGAAAAATTTATTCCTGATGTAAAGCAGCTGCAATTTTCCCTTCAGGATCCGGTCAAAGACAGACATCTGCAGAAAAAGATCGAATTATTAAAAGATTCTCTCCTGAAAATGCAGTTTTTCATGGAGTCCGATTCTCCGGGATCTGTATTGCGTTTCAACAGTCTGCTGTTTGAAGTTCTTTTTCAGTTATATCAGAACTTCAGTTTTCATGCTTCTGCTCCGTCAAAGGATACTGCCAGAAGAAACCGAAATCTGGAAAAGATCACTCCTGTTCTGAATTATATCAGGGAAAATTACAACCGTCTGATCCCGCTTTCGGAAATTGCAGACATCGCTGCGCTCCAGCCGAAATACTTCTGCCGTTTCTTTAAGAAATGTATGGGAGTGACCTTTCTGGAATATCAGAATGAGATCAGGCTGTCATATATTTATAATGACCTTATAAGCACAGATGATCCGCTCGCACTGCTCCTGGACAGACATGGATTCAGCAATTATAAATTGTTCCGCAGGATCTTTCGGGAACGCTTTCAATGTACACCAATGGAATTAAGAAAAGAAAGGATTGAAACACACTAATGGAAAAAGCAGCAAAATCCAAAGAAATGGATATGCTGAATGGCGGGATTGCAGGAAAACTGATCCTGTTTGCAATTCCTCTGGCATTCAGCAGTATTTTGCAGCAGCTGTTTAACTCTGCAGATGTGGCTGTAGTTGGACGTTTTGCAGGTGATACAGCACTGGCAGCGGTTGGAAGCTGCGTGGCACTTGTCGGTATTTTTGTAAACCTTATCGTCGGGCTATCTGTTGGACCGAATGCTGCACTGGCTACTTTGATCGGACAGAAAAAAAGAAAGCAGATTAATGACATGCTCCATACGATCCTGACATTTGGTGCAGTTCTTGGACTTCTTCTTATGTGTCTGGGAATGCTTTCTGCCAGAGTTATTCTGGAGCTCTCTGGCACTCCTGAAAGTGTAATGAGCCAGGCACTTTTATACATCAGGATTTATTTTCTCAGTATTCCGTTTATGGTAATTTATAATTTTGGTTCCGCTATTCTCAGAAGTTTCGGAGACAGCCGGAGACCTATGTATTATCTGATCTTATCCGGAACTGTAAACGTGATCCTGAACTTGTTTCTGGTTATTTGTTTTCACCTTGGTGTTGCAGGTGTTGCGATCGCGACTGTGATTTCCAATGTACTCAGCTCTGCTTTGGCCATCATTCATCTGAGCCGGAGACCGGATGAATTTCAGTTCCGCTTCCGGGATATGAAAATTGAAAAGAACGCATTAAAAAAAGTTCTGGCAATTGTGTTTATGATCTGGGACGATTTCTTTGTAAGTATCTATACTACCAGCAGTGCTGTCGCAGTTTACGGACTGATACGAATGCATCATGTATGTTCCCTTGAGGGACTGACTGCTACCTATGAAGTGGAAAGTTCCGCACTGCGAGGCATGGGCAAATCCCTGGAACCATCTATTATTACAATCCTCGGAACTGTGGTTTTCCGTCTGATTTGGATGGTGACTGTGTTTAAGTGGATTCCTACTTATGATATGCTGATGAATGTGTATCTCGCTTCATGGATCTTTACAGGAGGAGCTATCTTTATTGTTTACTGGCATCATATGAAGAAAGTCAGTAAATACGGGATTCACTGATTACTGAATTTCCCTTGCAATACAGTATTCCTGCATATATGATAGTTATATCGAGACTGTGAGAGTTACGTTGCGACTGTGAATGTTATATTATAATCGTGGAAATTACATTATGACTGTGAAAGTTACATTGTATTACATAAATATTATTATCTGGAGGACAGTAAAATGATAGTATTTGTTTACCGCAAATGCAGTACCTGCATGAAAGCCCTGAAATGGCTGGATGAGCATGGAATCAGCTATGAAGAACGTGCCATTAAGGAAGAAAATCCTACCTATGAAGAATTTAAAAAATGGTACACCAAAAGTGAACTGCCGCTGAAGAAATTCTTCAATACAAGTGGGATGCTCTATAAGGAAATGGGATTGAAAGATAAGTTAAAAGACATGTCTGAAGATGAACAGTTGAAACTTCTTGCCACAGACGGAATGCTGGTGAAACGTCCACTGGTAATCGGAGATGACTTCGTACTGACTGGATTCAGGGAAAAAGAATGGATTGAAAAAATGGCGGGAAATCCCGCCATAATTTAGTTCTGTTCTTTTTCGTATAACTTCTTAATCTTTTCTGCTACCTGCTGCAGTTTCTGAGCGCGGTGGCCGAAGATTCTCAATGCCAGATCTCCGGTTGTGAGGCGGGTGACGCCGCCGTCTATTTCTGGGTCTTCATCGAGAATCTGCCAGATTTTTTCCTGAAATTCCGGATTGGTTGCTGAATCTGCTGGTTTTACAGTTCCAGATTCCTGACTGCACTTTTCACTATCTCTGCTGCAGATTTTAGAGAGAAACAGGTTTGCCATATGTGTGTAACCTTCATACATTCCGATTCCTTCCATCGGCATTTTGTCCGGTTCGTAGCGGGTATTGTCGCGGTAGATCAGTTTATCGCCTCTGTACAGCAGAACTTTTGAGGAAAATCTACGGTACTGAAAGCGTTCGTCGTGTGCAGTTCGACCGCAGGAGATGATTTCCAGCAGAAATAGACGGGAGGTTTCGTCTTCCAGGTGGATGGTCATTTTGCTGTCAAAGGCTGACTGCGCAAAGGGGATGACTGGCTGGGGATAGTAGTATAGTGTGGCGTTTTTATCTACCTGTACTTCGATGGTTCGGGCGGCTGAACCTTCGTCCATTTTGTGGATTTTCTCAAAGGACTGGGACAGGACTTCCAGGTCTGCGCCTTCCTTTACATGATAGGAAAATTCCTGGGAATCGCCTGCCATAATTCCTGCGGAAGCACAGAGCGGCATGATCTGGATCCCACCGTTTTCTTTTTCGAAAGGCATCATGATCTTGTATGGTGCTGTAAAAGACAGATCTTCCAGAATAGTCCTTCCGTCTTTTAAGGCTGCGCAGGCGCTGATGCGGGATATTTTTCCGAATTTGTTATCCATAGGCATTTTCCTTTACATTCCTTCCAGGAGTACGTTTTTCTTGATCCACTCTACCACTTTATCTACGTTCTCATCTCCGCGAATATTTGTAAACTGGAATGGTCTGTCACCACGCATTTTTTTTGAGTCTCTTTCCATTACTTCGAGACTTGCACCTACATATGGAGCCAGGTCTATCTTATTAATTACAAGAAGATCAGAACGTGTGATTCCAGGACCGCCTTTACGCGGAATCTTATCTCCTTCTGCTACATCAATGACGAAGATGGTTGCATCTACCAGCTCCGGACTGAATGTTGCAGACAGGTTATCTCCGCCGCTTTCGATGAAAAGAAGTTCAATATCAGGGAAGCGTTCCATCATCTCATCTACTGCTTCCAGATTCATGGAAGCGTCTTCACGTATGGCTGTGTGAGGGCATCCACCTGTCTCTACACCAATGATCCTCTCTACAGGAAGAACGCTGTTCTTTGCAAGGAACTGGGCGTCTTCTTTTGTGTAGATATCATTTGTGATGACACCAATGCTGTAATCCTTTGCCATCTTTCTTGACAGTGCTTCAATAAGTGCTGTTTTTCCGGAACCCACAGGTCCGGCAACTCCGATTTTTACGTATGACATAACCGATTTCCTCTTTTCTACTTTACTTGTTGATAGCTTCTTATAATCTGTTTACTGACTTTCCACATATTATTTTTGAAGATTTCATATTATACACATGATTCTGTTTCTATCCACGCTTGAGCCTGGAATAACCTAATACCAAATTCAAGCTACGACATATATAGCCTGGAATACAGCTTCTCATGCTGGATTCCCCTGATATCAAATCCGGGTGCAGAAAGACATAAGTCTTCTTCGCTTCTGTTCATGACATCCTTTAATATCTCATCAAATTCCCCATAGCATCCGCTCAGAAGCTGCTGCCCGGATGTCTGGCTGAGGGGGATTGTTTTTACGCAGTTGGTGACGATTGCAGATGTCTGGGCATATAGATAATGTGTCAGCGCCTCTTCCAGAGGAATCTGCATTTCTGCACAGAAAACTCCGTAAATACAGCAATGATTTACTGCTTTTCCCTTTCTTGCATCCAGATATTCTCTGAAAATCCCTGTTTCGCTGATGGAAAGTCCAAGCTTTTCAATGGTCTTGGCAAAACGGGAACCCATTTTTCTGGCAGCTTCTCTCTGTTCCATAGGAATTCTGGATGCTTCCAGAAGTTCTTCCAAGTACAGAAGTTCCTGCAGGTCTTTTTTCTCTGCAGCTTCGTATGCAAGTCTGGCTGCCAGAAGTTCTGTATACGCAAGATTCCATTTGATTTTGTGAGTGATGTACTCTCTGGCTGTGTCTACATTGTGGACAATTCCACGCTGAATATAAGTCTCAAGTCCCTGGGAGTGGGAATATCCTCCGATAGGGAACAGCGCATCATTTACCTGTAGAAGATAGAACTGTTTTTCTGACATGAAGAACCTCCGTAATTAACATTTATCGTCTCAAATATTTAATCCAATAACTATTTTGCAGTTTAGTCAAGCGGATATATCATCTGCCTTATAGCGTACTCATAACACTCTTTATGGGCACGTTATTAATGATGATGATTATGAATACTTGCAGAAATTCTCTTATCGAAGTCCAGCTTCAGTACTTCTTTTTCTGCCTTAACACCGTGGATTTTCTGGAGCATAACAAGCATTGGCTCGTTGTAGATAGTGATAAATGTATTATTCTCTCCCCAGAAAAGCGGTGCATGTCTGTTGCCAATTTCGTAGCAGACTTTTGCAGACATTTTCTCATGTCCTGGCGTAAGAGAAACACGGATTATTTCACACGGTGGTGTATTTACCACTACCAGTTTCTCCTCATCTGCGTAGATCACATCATCCTGATACAGACCTCTGGCGAGAATGGAATCGTCCATGCGGATTCCCACTTCTGTTCCTTTGTCTGTTGTTTTTTTATGTATTTTCTTGAATGCTTCGTGCCATTCAATATCTACATATTCTATTGTTTTTCCTGTAGTATCAAAGTCATGAAGCTTTCCTAAAACCTGTTCACACAGCATTATTTTCGACCTCCTGTTTCTGCTTTGTGTAACTTATTATTTCCACTTATCCATTAATAATAAGTCCTGTTTCTTGCAGAATTTTTCTAAATTTATTTTCCCAGCAGGTATTTTATCAGCAAAATTATTTTCTTACCAAATCTGCAAGAGCATCATAACTCCAGGAATCCATGCAGTTACGATTCCTTCAAATACCTGAAGATATGGAACGAATTTTCCGAGTTTCTTTCCACAAATGTCTTCCACAAAAGCGGTTCCCCAGAGAATTGCCCACAGATACCAGATTCCTGCCCAGCGGATATCCGGTGTGATTCCCAGTGCAGTGCTTCCTGTAAATCCCTCGATAGTTCCGAAGATCACTGCATTGATAGCTACGAAAGTAGAAAACCATGCAAATGGGATCGGGCTTGCTTTCAGGAATTTACTCAGGGCTACGAAAAGATAGGTAAAGCAGAACAGTAATCCTGTTCCTGCTGCATAATAATTGCCCTGCACCAGATTAACAAAGTTAATAAATAAGGAAAGACCACCCGTGAAGATGTTCATAATGGCGGTTGATTTTCCGTCTACGTTGTATAAGGAACACATGCCGTTATTGATCAGTACAATTCCTACAAATAAAAGACAAACTCCTAACATAATAATGCTCTCCTCTCCAGTAATCTGCCGCACAGAGAAACTTTCTCTGTGCAGCAAAATCATGTTTATATCTGCTTAGAACAGACTGTAAAGCTGTGTCAGCGGAAGTTTTTCTGCCGGTTTGGAAGTAATCTCTTCCCCGTCAACTGTAACCTTATAAGTTTCCGGATCTACAGTCAGTTCCGGTGTTCTGTCGTTAAATACCATGTCTTTTTTGCTGATGTTTCGGCATCCTTTTACAGGTACGACCGTTTTCTCAAGACCGTATTTCTCTTTTACGTTCTCATCCATAGCAGCCTGGGATACGAATGTCAGGCAAGCTTCGTTCTTAGCTTTTCCATGAGCTGCAAACATTGGCTGATAGAGAACCGGCTGTGTAGTCGGAATGGATGCATTTGCATCGCCCATCTTAGATGCAATGATCATACCGCCTTTGATGATAATATCCGGTTTTGCACCAAAGAATACAGGATTCCAGAGAACGAGATCTGCGAATTTACCTTCTTCTACAGAGCCCACATACTGGGAAATACCGTGTGTGATCGCCGGGTTGATGGTATATTTGGAGATATAACGTTTTACACGGAAGTTGTCATTGTCATGTCCTGCATCTTCCGGAAGTGCACCTCTCTCATCTTTCATCTTACTTGCTGTCTGCCAGGTACGTGTGATAACCTCACCTACACGTCCCATAGCCTGAGAGTCAGAGCTCATCATACTGAAGATACCCATATCATGAAGAACATCCTCTGCTGCGATTGTCTCAGGACGGATTCGGGAATCTGCAAATGCAACATCTTCCGGAATTCTCTTGTCAAGGTGATGGCAAACCATCAGCATATCCAGATGCTCATCCAGAGTGTTTACTGTATATGGCATTGTAGGGTTTGTGGAGGATGGCAGTACGTTCGGAGCTGCTGCTGCGCGGATGATATCCGGTGCATGTCCACCGCCTGCACCCTCTGTATGATAAGTATGGATGGTTCTGCCGCCGATAGCTGCAAGTGTATCTTCTACACATCCACCTTCATTTAATGTGTCTGTATGGATGGCAACCTGTACGTCATATTCATCTGCCACATTCAGACAGTGATTGATAACTGCAGGTGTTGCACCCCAGTCCTCATGGATCTTCAGTCCCATAGCTCCGGCCTTGACCTGCTCAATGAGAGGAGCTTCGTCTGAGCAGTTACCTTTTCCAAGGAAACCTAAGTTCATCGGGTATTCCTCGGCTGCCTTTAACATCATTTTTAAGTTCCATGGTCCAGGTGTACAGGTAGTTGCGTTTGTACCGTCTGCAGGGCCTGTACCACCACCGATCATAGTAGTTACACCGCTGTATAATGCACAGTCGATCTGCTGTGGGCTGATGAAATGGATATGGGTATCAATTCCACCTGCAGTTACGATCATTCCCTCTCCTGCAAGTGCTTCTGTAGATGCGCCCACTGTCATTCCAGGTGTGACGCCATCCATGATATCCGGGTTTCCGGCTTTACCGATTCCTGCGATCTTGCCGTCTTTGATACCGATATCTGCTTTTACGATTCCTGTAGAGTCTATGATCAATGCATTGGTAATTACCAGATCCAGATCTCCGTCTTTGCTGCAGGTTTTTACAGACTGTCCCATACCGTCACGGATTGTCTTGCCGCCGCCGAACTTTACTTCGTCTCCATAGGTTGTATAATCTTTTTCTACCTCGATCACAAGGCTTGTATCTGCCAGACGTACCTTATCTCCTGTAGTCGGGCCATACATTGCCGCATATTTGCTTCCGGAAATTTTTGTACTCATTATTGTCCCTCCTTACAGAAATCCTTTTAATTTCGCAGTTTCCATGGATGCTGCTTTTGTATCGTCAGTTGCCTGGGCGCGGGTGAGATCATTCAGTCCGAATACTCTCTGTCTGCCGCCCATTTCTGTAAGCTGAACCTCTTTTTCTTCACCCGGCTCAAATCTTACAGATGTTCCTGAAGGAATGTCCAGATGATATCCATAGGCTTTTTCCCTGTCAAAAGAAAGGCATTTATTTACTTCAAAGAAGTGAAAATGAGAACCGACCTGAACCGGTCTGTCGCCTTTGTTTGCCACTGTTACTGTCACTGTTTTCTTGCCTTCATTAAGTGTGATCTCACGATCTGCGGCCATAATTTCACCGATCTTCATGCTCATTCTCCTCCTTACTGAATTGGATTATGTACTGTCACAAGCTTGGTTCCATCCGGGAATGTTGCCTCTACCTGAACTTCACCGATCATATCAGCAACACCGTCCATTACGTCATCCTTTGTAAGGATTTTGGTTCCAAGCTGCATCAGCTCTACTACTGTTTTACCATCTCTTGCAAGCTCCAGGAGTTCAGAACTGATATACGCAAGTGCCTCCACGTAATTCAGTTTCAGACCTCTTTCCTTTCTCTCTTTTGCAAGATTTCCTGCCATATGAAGCATTAATTTTTCCTGTTCTTTGGGATTCAGCCTCATGATATTCCTCCTCTCGAATTGTGCGGGATCATTGAATTTTTTTGTGATATGTATAAATATTTTCGCCAGGATGTCAGTAATTCATTCCATTTCAGAAGCATAAATGCTAAGTAGAATTTTATGAAGTACGCAAAAAAGAGCAGACAACGGGATATCTTTTTCAGACCCCATTGTCTGCTCTTTACACGAAAATTCTTATATAGGGGATTATAACTTGTGTTGCTTTGATGGTCAAGATGTTTTTTGTGAACTTTTTTCGAATATTGTTAATAAGAAAGAATCATGCCCCATAAGGAACTGCCAACATCAGATTCTGCATCGCGAAGTGTGTTACTGGGCACAAAGTGAACAGTAATATCATCACAAATTTCATACAAAATGACACAGGATTCCATTGTTTTGCCGTAAATTTGCATGCTACACTTAGATTATATCTTATGGGCATTTTGCCCGCAAATAGAAAGGTTCAGGCCAGAAGGCCGGGAGGTTTTTATAATGATTATTTATGTTGATGCATCCGTGCTCCAGACCGGAAACGGAACAAAAGAAAACCCGTTCAAAACTATTCAGGAAGCTGCGGTGAAAGCACTTCCGGGAGATGAAGTCGTCGTTGCACCGGGATTATACCGCGAAGCAGTTAACCCGATCCACGCAGGAACAGCTGACAAACGTATCACCTACCGTTCTGCAGTAAAAGGACAGGCTCACATTACAGGAAGTGAAGCTGTCAAAGACTGGGAAAATATAGAAGGAACTGTATGGAAAACAGAAGTCCCAAACGGAATCTTCGGTGATTATAATCCATTCACCACTCTGGTATCCGGAGACTGGTTTATTGCTACCTTTATCGCTCATACAGGAGATGTCTATCTGAATGAAAAGTCTATGTATGAAGTAACAACTCTGGATAAAGTTAAGAATCCACAGAAGAGCAGCATCTCATGGGATCCTGATTTCTCCGTATATACATGGTATGCAGAACAGGACAAAGCTAATAACCAGACTGTTATTTATGCAAACTTCCATGAAAAAAATCCAAATAAAGAAAACGTTGAGATCAGTGTAAGAAGAAACTGCTTCTATCCGGAAAGTGAAGGAATCGGATATATCACACTCTCCGGTTTCCGTATCAGCCAGGCTGCTACTCAGTGGGCTCCTCCTACTGCTTATCAGGAAGGAATGGTCGGCCCTCACTGGTCCAAAGGATGGATCATCGAAGACTGTGAAATCTATGAATCCAAATGCAGCGGTATTTCTCTTGGTAAATATCTGCAGCCGAAAAATGATAACAAATGGTTAAAATGGAAATACAAAGACGGAACACAGACAGAACGTGACTGTATCTGCCAGGCTTCCTATGAGGGATGGGACAAAGAACATATCGGTTCCCATATTGTGCGCAGATGTGAGATCCATGACTGCGGTCAGACAGGCATCGTAGGACATCTGGGCGGTGTATTTTCCATTATTGAAGACAATCATATCCATCACATTAACAACAAGCAGAATCTGGCAGGAGCAGAAATCGGCGGTATCAAAATGCATGCTGCAATTGATGTTATCTTCCGTCGCAATCATATCCACAACTGTACCCGTGGTCTGTGGCTTGACTGGCAGGCACAGGGAACCCGCGTTACAGGAAATCTCTTCCATGACAATGCTCTGCCAAATGATTTCGAAGCAGGCGATGACGCTGTTACAAGCGTAGGCGAAGATATCTTCGTTGAAGTTTCCCATGGTCCGACTCTGATCGACCATAATATTCTCCTGTCCGACCGTGCGCTGAAAATTGCAACCCAGGGTGTTGCCCTTGTACATAACCTGATCTGCGGTGGTTTCGTTTCTGTTGGCATCGGTACTGACAATGGTGCACCAGATATTCCATCTCCGAGATATACTCCATATCACACAAAACATGGAACTCAGGTTGCAGGATTTATGACCATCCTTCACGGCGATGACAGATTTTACAACAACATCTTTGTTCAGAAACCAATCCGTCCATGCATGCAGGATCTGGCTGATCTCATGGGCAGCAACGGCAATATGTGGGATGACTGCAATATTCTCACAGGAACCTTCAGATTTAACGGATATCCTACCTTTGATGAGTGGAATAAACAATTCGAAGGATACTGTGGAATGGGCTCTGAGACAACAGGTAACTGCTATTATGATCACCTTCCTGTATGGGCTGGTGGCAATCTCTATTTCAACGGAGCACGTGCATGGGAAAAAGAAACAGATGCTGTCACAGATACAGAACATTCTGTAGAAATCTCTGTTGAGAAGAAAGAAGATGGCTGGTACCTGAAGACCAACCTGTATGATATCCTGAAAGAAGAAACAGACGGTATCATCTCAACCGAAACACTTGGAATGGCATTCGAACCGGAACAGAAATACGAAAATCCTGACGGAAGCCCGATCATCTTTAACCAGGATTTCTTTGGAAATCACAGAGATGTCAAGACTGTCGCAGGACCATTTACAGATAAAAAAGCAGCTGAGCAGAAGCTCTTTTAATCACAAAATCCCCTGTACCTTGTGAAGAAGCAAGATACAGGGGACTTTTATTAACCTTTAATACCAGAAGATGCGATACCTTCTACATAGTATTTCTGCATGAAAATGAACATAATGATCATCGGGATTGCAGAAACTACCAGAGCTGCCATGATAGCGCTGTAGTGTACCGGCTGTGTTCCGAAGAAGGACTGAACTGCAAGCTGGATAGTACGTTTGTCCTCACCTGTCATAACCAGGAACGGCCACATAAAGTCATTCCAGTGAGCAACGAAGTCAAGGATAAATACAGTTGCATATACTGTCTTGGAGATCGGCATTACAATCTTAAAGAAGGTTCCTGCCGGGCGGCATCCGTCGATTGCAGCAGCTTCGATCAGGTCATCCGGGATATCGCAGAAGAACTGACGGAACATATAGATGGAGAAACATTTTGCAACAAAAGGAATTACCAGTGCAGCAAGTGTGTTAACCCAGCCAAGCTGTGACATTTCGATGTATAACGGGAGCATGATCGCTTCCATCGGAAGTACCATCAGGGCTACTACCAGGTTCATAACCAGTCCTTTGCCTTTGAAATCAAATTTCGCAAGCGCGTAACCGCACATGGAGTTTACCAGCAGATCCAGCACCAGGATAAGTGCAATGTAAAGTAATGTGTTCTTGAATACCTGAGGAAGATTCATTCTGGTAAATACTTCTACATAGTTGCTAAGTGAAGCAGATGCCGGGAAAAATGTCTTTATGGAGTTCATGTTTGCAAAGATCAGAGCTTCCGGTTTCAGGGATGCAGAGATCATCCAGATCAGCGGAGAAACAAAGATAATACCTATAATGATATTTCCAAAGTAGAACATAAATTTGGAAAACGCTGCTGAAAATTTCATTGATGATTTTTTCATTTTTTTGTCCTCCTTCTCTTAATCTGTTGCAGTAGTTACTTTCTTCATTAACAGTGACATTGCCACAACGATAACGAAGAATACAGTTGCGATTGAGCAGGCATAACCGAAGTTACCTTTCTGGAAGCCCTGTGTATAGATGTAATATACCAGAGTTTTGGTGGAGTTCTTTGGTCCGCCCTGTGTCATGATATATGGCTGTGTGAACAGCTTCATTGCCTGGATCATAGTGATCATAACAACATATTTTATAGTTCCTTTCAGTCCCGGAAGTGTGATATACAGGAACTGATTCCATTTGTTTGCACCGTCTACAGATGCTGCTTCGTACTGATCTCTTGGGATACCCTGCAGACCTGCCAAAAAGATCATCATCTGATAACCTGCACCCTGCCATGCAGACATGAAGATAATGGAATTCATGGCTGTATGTTCATTACTCAGGAAATTGACCGGGTTCATTCCCAATGATACCAGCAGAGAGTTAATCAGACCGGTATTTGGATTTGCATTGTAAAGTACTGACCACAAAACAGCGATAACAACCATTGATGTTAACTGTGGACTGAAATACATGGTTCTGAATATTGCGACTCCACGGAATTTCTTGGAAACCAGAAGTGCCAGTGCAAGAGCCAGTGCACACTGTACAGGTACAACGACTACAGTGAAATATACGGTATTTTTTAAAGCAAGCCAGAAGTTTTTGTCCTGGAACAATTTCTGATAGTTTTCAATACCAATCATCTTTATGGCATCCGGTCTCATGATCTGATATTTAAATCCGGAATAGTAAACTGTATAGATCATCGGTATAACCAGAAATGCGATCAGAAGGATAACTGCCGGAGCGACAAATGCATATGCAGTGATTCTCTCGTCACGTTTTCTGCCGGTTAACTTCGTCTTAGCCATAATCCTTTCCCCCTTTTATTCAGATGCATTTAACCGCATCTATTTCAGATTTAACTTTGCCCGCTGCTATTGCTGCGGGACTTAAAACGGCCGCACCGCAGAAGCGATGCGGCCAGGTTTGTGTCCTGATTATTCAGCGTAATATGTATCGTAGTCTTCTGTAAATGTTTCTGCTACTGTGTCAAGTTCAGACTGGATATAGTCGTCATCCACTTCTCCGTTTGTAGCTGCATCAGAGAGGATGTTTGTCATTGCTTCTGCGTATGCAGAGGAGAATGTTGCATAGGAAGGTGTTCTTGGACGCGGAACTGCTGTATTGTTCAGCTGCTCAACCATGAGTGCACGTGTTCCGTCTTTGTAATCAGCCATTGCATCTTCATCATAAGCGGAGTTACGTGTTGCAGGTTTTGCAATTGCTGCTGCATATGTTGCTACGTTCTCGCTGTTCATCAGCCACTGAAGGAATTCACCTGCTGCATCTGCGTTCTCACAGTCTCTGCTGATTGCTGCAGCCCAGTCACCGCAAGGAGAAACAGCTGTACCAGTTTCAGATACCGGATAATATGTTACACCCCAGTCGAAATCTGCACTCTCTTCCAGAGTTGCGATTTCCCAGGAACCGCCAAGCATTGTTGCGCATGCACCGTTTAAAAACTCATTTTCGATCGGATCAATGTTTGCATATCCTTTTGCAATAAGATCTGCAAGGTAAGAAGTTGTTTTTACTGCTTCTTCGCTGTTTACATATCCGTCTGCTTCTGTACCATCTTCGCTGATGTAATCTTTTCCTTCGGAGATGTACATTGGTTCCAATGCATATGGAAGACCTTCGCCGTGGTCCATGATGATGTGTGTTCCTACATAATCATCTGTTGTACACTTTTCAGCAATCTCTGCCATCTCATCCCATGTGATCGGGTTGTCTACTGTACGGGAATCAAGATCATCTGTGTCAACACCGCAATCTTTGAGGTAGTCTTTGTTGTAGTAGAAAGCTACGGAAGATTCTGTTGCACCGATTGCATATAACTTTCCATCATATGTGTTCTGAGCTACAGATGAAGGAACGAAATCGGAAAGATCATCTTCTGTGAAATAATCATCCAGCGGAATGCTGATTCCGTTTGCTGCATAGTAGGAAACCTGTGGTCCGTCTACATAGAAGATATCTGGAAGATCGTTGGATGTTACTGCTGTAGCGATCTTGTTATCGTATGCATAAGAGTCAGAACGGTCAATTGCTTCACGGGATACCTGGATGTTCGGGTTTGCCTCGTTCCACTCTGCGATCTTATCTGTCCACCATGCTTCAACCTGTTCTCTGTCTGTAGGGCTCCAGATTGTAATGTTTACAACATCACCGTCTTTTGCCATTGCCGGTACTGCACCGAGCATTGTAGTTGCAGCCATTGTAAGGGCAAGGATTACGCTCATTCTTTTTTTCATGATTCTTTCCTCCTGATAAAATTGGGTTTGAAGTTTTTTGCTTTACATTTCCTTTTTTCGTTCCGGAAATGTTATTTTATGAAACCCGTTCCATGTTGTCTCTTTTTTTACCACAGCTAAAATGCTGTGGTTTCAAGTGTTGTTTTCGTCTTTTGTGGAACCCGTTTCATATGATGGCTTATAATAATCTTTCTGCCTTATTTTGTCAATAGATTTTACGCCAAAAATCCATATATCTCACTGATTCGTTCATTATCACAATATTCATTCATGATTTTTGTATATTATTCACATATTTTTCTTTATCAAAACAATTTTCTATCTCCTGTCTCACATTTTTCTGGTCTATCGCTGATCAACCACATAAATTCCTCACAGGCAGAACAAATATAAAAAAGAAAGAACAAAAGCGTTCCTAAAGTGCTCCTTTGTTCTTTCTTTTCTCTTTTAAATCATTTATTTTTATATTTTTTATGGAACCGTTACCATTTCGTTGCTATCTGCTACAACATATCTATTGCCTGACTGATTCATATATTCAGATACAGCAAGATTTCGTGATGATCACAAATCTCATGATTACTTCCAGATAGAGCTCATTTCGCAGACTTTTACTTTTGCTTCTGTCTCACTGTTCAGACAGAACACTCCCTTTCTGCCGCTGTTGTAGAAAAGTCTGGTTCCTACATCCTCTCCATCATTCAGATATACTTCAATAGTTCTGCCGTCTACAAAAATTTCTGCATTTCTGCATTCAGATACTGAAGATACAAACTGAACCTTCTCGCTCTTAACTCCTGCCATTTTCAGAGATACTTTTCCCCCTTCAGATACCAGGCTGACGGATTTATCCCCATCCTGTCCCAGAAGAATGTTGAAATCCCCTGCTTTTTCAAATGATACGGACGCATAATATCTGTTATCTGCAATTTCAGTCTTTACCTCAGTGCCGGTGCCTTCATATACAACATCTCCCAGAAGACTATAAACTTCCTTCACCGGTGTAGTGTATACATGCTCATTCTTCACATGGAGTTCTCTCGGTAGAGTCATACTTCCGTAAGCTCCCGGCTCTATCGCAACATGCTCTCCATAGAAATCACTGACCCATCCGATCAGAATTCTGCGATTTTCATGCTGAAAACTCTGAGCTGCATAACAGTTACTTCCAAAGTCCACCCACTGCTGGGTATGAACATCCATTGCATCTCCATTCCAGTCTCCAACATAATATCTGCACTGCTGATATCTTCCATATTCATCATAATGACTCATCCATGCACCCATAACCACATATCTGTCATCCAATGGGAAGAAATCCGGGCATTCAATAGTTCTGATCTTGGTTTCTTCTGTGATCAGCGGGCACTTATATTTCCAGTTCTCTGCATCTTCTGACTCATACAGAAGGAAGGTTCCTTTTTCATTTACACACGCGCCTAACACAATATAATACTTTTCACCGATTTTGATTGCCTTCGGATCACGAAAATCATAATTAGTTCCTTCCGGTTTCTCACGAATGATCTCTTTCTCCTGATCAAAATGAATCATGTCACGGCTCTTTGTCATTGTCTGATACTGAACAGTATCCCATCCGTCATCCTGTGGTCCGATATGTCTCGTGAGATAGAAGTACACTTCATCTCCCATAGGAAGCGCACTTCCTGAAAAAGCACCGCCCTTGATCGCAAGGTTATCCAGAATCTCTTCCTGCGGCTGTAATACAACCGGGAGATGTGTCCAGTGCACCAGATCTTTGCTTGCTGCGTGTCCCCAGTACATATTATTCCATCCCTGTGCAAAAGGATTCAACTGATAGAACAGATGATAATATCCCTTAAACCAGCAAAGCCCGTTAGGATCATTGTTCCAGTTTACAACAGGTGAGAAATGAAACTGTTCTCTGTATGGAGTATCGATGAAATGATAGAATTTCTCCTTGTCCATTTCTTTGAAATTGTCTGTTGTATCCAACACACAGATTCCATTTTCCAGAATGTTTTCACACTCACTCAAATATGCAAATGTAATAGTAGAGTCCTGTGCGGTAATCTCATATTCTGTGTTTTTTTCTATCGGAAATTTGATCCAGTTTCCGTAGATATGTGCCAGTTCTCTTGTTTCTGTTTTGTTTTCTTTTACATTTTTCAGGATCACGCTGCCTTTTTTGCCTTCGTCCGGTTTCACAAACAATTCCAGACATTCATAATTCCCTGTATGCATATATAAAAACTCCTTTCTGAATTTTATTATTGTAGTTATTTATATGAAATAACTGCTCCTACCTCTTGTTACAAGATAAAATCTCATATAAATACACTGTGCATTCTGCATGGTACCCGTTCCATATATTTCAAAAAATATTACGCAGATTTCCTGCGTTTTTATATGTGGTACCCGTTCCATTTATCTGGATTATATAATGAATAATACTATTTGTCAACAGACTTCTGATTCTTCTCCATGTCTCACAAATATAGGAAAGCTCTTTGTACATTTTTCACATATGTCAAAGAGCTTTTCTATAGTTTTTCTGCCTGAATGCTGTCACCTACAGATCCACAGGATATGTGGTCTGTCCCTGCCGCACTTCTACCGGAATAATTTGCTTATGAGGCACCGGACGGCGTTCCTCGATAAGATCAACCACCGAGTTTGCACTGATTTCCGCAAGCATTTTTATGTTCTGGCAGATACTGGTTGCTTCCGGATAGCAAAGTCTGGTGATATCTGTTCCATCATAAGTAACAACCTTAAAGTCATCCGGAACTTTCCTTCCGGCTTCCATAGCCAGATGCATATAATAAAGAGCAGGCTGGTCAGCCCCGAACACGCCATCTATCCCATCACATTTCTGCATCGCTTTTCTGGCTGTTTCCCAGTAATCTTCATGACCAAATTTGTTCCACTCCATGATCACATCCACAACTTCCACTCCATGCTCTGTCAGAATGGTCTCAAGAATGGCATGTCTGTCGTTAGCCGCAATATCCGGAGCCACACCGGAAATATTCAGAACTTTCCTGCATTTATTTTTTATTAAAATATTAGCAGCCATTTCTCCTCCGGACATATGGTCGGATCCTACCATAGGAATTCCAGCGCCGAAATCTCTGTCAAGGGAAACAATTGTCTTCTTTCTCTTCAGATATTCATCACCCTCCAGCGTATGTGATCCGGTGATAATACCATCTACCATATTTCGGTCCAGCATATCCAGGAATTCCCGTTCCCTGTTGCTGATACCTATGGTATTTCCAATCAGTGTCTTGTATCCCATTTCATAAAGGGCTGCCTCTGTCTGTCTCACATAACTGGAGAAAAACGGATGATCCACATCTGGTACAAGAATGCCTACAATCCCGGTCTTATTGCGGAACAGATTTCGCGCCAGTTCATTAGGTTTATACTGTAATTCTTCAATTGCACTTTCTATCTTTTTTCTTGTATCTGCAGATACATAACCCGTTCCGTTTAAAACTCTGGAAACAGTTCCTACGCCAACCCCTGCCTTACGTGCTACATCTCTTATACTCGCCATATTTTCGTTTCCTTTTACAACTTTATAATCAATTATACATAATATCAGGGTCAAAAGATCAAAAAGCCGTTCGTGCTTGCACGATAAGGCGTTTGAACTTGGGACCCGCCAAACATGAGGAAGTAGCGATTTACGCAGTAAATCTGCGAATTCCAAATGTTTGAGAATTGCGAGAGCTGCTTAGCAGCGGAGCAATTCGTAGATATCAAGTTAGGGCCAAAATACCTTTTGACCCTAACATCATTATACATCCAAGTATAGCACCGGCTTTCTGTTGTTACAATTAACAACCTGCCGAAAAGTACTGCACTTCTTTCGTCAATATGGAACATGTTCCACTGCTTAATTTCAGCCTTTGTTCACATTCTCTTTCTTCGCAGATTTCACTTTCTCTGTGCAGATTTCAGCATTTTTGTAGATTTACGGATACACCATAAACAAGTCGGGAAAATATAGCAGGTAGCTGTCACCCATGCAGTCTGGTCTGCGAAGCAGATGGCTGTAAAACCGAAGGTTCCTACAAATCCAAGGCTGACAACAGTTCTGGCGATCATTTCTGTTACGCCGGAGAAAACAGCTCTGCCGGAATATCCAAGTCCCTGAGTTACCATACGGGAGGCATTCAGGATACCGAGACTCCAGTAGAAATATCCCATGCATCTGAGATATTTTGCAGATGCATCCAGAACTGCCGTTGCACTCTTTCCTACAAAAATCATAGAAAGCGGTCTGCCCGCAAGAATCATCAGAAGTCCGGCCGCAACACCGTATATGACACCGATTGCAATACCGTTGCGCAATCCTTTCTTAATCCTGTCTGCCTGTCCTGCTCCAAGATTCTGGCTGCAGAATACAGAAGCAGAAGTTGCGATCGCATCGAACGGACACATGGTAAACTGCTTGATCTTCATTGCCGCAGTGAAAGCTGATACATAGGTACTTCCCAGGCCATTGTTTGCCGACTGCATGACCATACTTCCGATAGCAGTAATAGAAAACTGAAGACCTGTAGGCATTCCCATTCCCAGAAGTTCTTTTACTGCATCACTTTTTATTACTCTGTTTTCCTTCCTGAGCCACAGAAGTTTCATTTTGCGGATAATAAAAATAAGACACAAAATTCCGCTGATCGCCTGTGCGGAAATCGTTGCGATGGCAGCTCCGGCGCATCCAAGCTTCAGCACTACGATACAGAATAAGTCCAGAAAAATATTCAGAACAGCAGATAATGCCAGAAATATAAACGGAGTTCTGCTGTCTCCCACTGATCGTAAAATACTGGACAGATAATTATATAAAATCGTAAAAGGAATACCCAGAAAAATAATCAGCAGATAGCTGTATGCATTATCATAAATATCCTCAGGTACCGATAAAATATGTAAGATCTGCGGACACAAAATGCTGCACAGTGCTGTCAGGACAGCTGCAATCCCTGCACATAATACAGCTCCATTAAAGATATAATCACGCATTCTTTCTATCTTATCTGCGCCAAAATATTTGGCTACAGGAACGCCGAAACCGGTGCAGCTTCCCATACAGAATCCCAGTACCAAAAACTGAATACTGCTGCTGGCTCCTACACTTGCCAGTGCTTTCGCACCCAGGATCTGACCTACGATCGCAGCGTCAATAATATTGTACGTCTGCTGCAGCAGATTTCCTAACAGTAAAGGAAACGCGAACTGCAGCATCAATTTCAGCGGATTTCCCTTTATCATAGATGTGGTCATTTTTATTTACCCCCATTTTTTCTGGAATGATCATAAATGAATTCCAGCCTGATTCTATCCTTATCATAGCAGACATACAAATAGTTTCAATAAAAAATTTTGACATCTTTATGCACTATTTTATCCTGTATAAATCTATGCAAAAAGGATGCCGGGAGCAAATCCGACATCCTTTTTGTTATTATTTTATGAATATTAGAAATGATACACTTTATATTATTATTCTCCTCTGTGTTTACCCTGAGACAGGTCTTCAACTACTTTTGCATAGTATTTATCTACGTTGAAGAATGCCATGCAGATTACACAAATTACAGATGTGATAACCGGTACCCATGCGAATGCGATTGAAATAGATGACAGTGCAGACGCGCTCTGAACCTTAAGCTGTGCGTCAAATCCACCTGCTGCAAGAATCCAGCCAAGTGCTGCTGTTCCCACACCGGAACCAACTTTCATGCAGAAGGAAGAAGCTGCATTTCCCATACCTGCTGTACCGTATCCATTATACCATTCACCATAGGTGATCGCATCCTGAAGGCATCCAAACATAGTTGCTCCGCCGCATCCGAATCCAATACCCTTAATAACGGAAGACAGACAGATCAGAGAGTAGGAAGTTGTCAGTCCTGACAGCACGAAACCAACAGTTGCAACTGCCATTCCAGCCATAAACAGGTAACGCTTGCTGATCTTCTTCATCAGGAATGGTGTGATGAACAGAGTTACGATCTGTGCAATTGACAGAAGGTTGGATACCATTGCATAGTATCCGTCATTTCCCATATTGTACATTGTGAAATATACTGCTGAACCAAAGAAGCAGGACATCATAAAGTACATGGAGAACAGACTTACTACCATTAACAGCCAGTATTTATTTTTGAAAAGACCTGCAAGACCTTTTATAAAGGAAACCTGATTTTCGCCGCCTTCTGCGCTTTCTTCATGTACACGTTCCTGGCATACAAAGAACATGAACATGTTCAGTACGACAAATACGATCATCAGTACTACAAAAGTCATCGTCCAGCCCTTCTGAGTGTAAGCATCTCCGCCACCAAAGAAACCTGTCATTTTCAGAACAACTGTGTTGATTGTCATAGTTCCGGCTGTAGCCAGAAGGTTACGGAAGTTTCCGAGAAGTCCTCTTTCATACTGGTTCATTGTCATCAGTCCCTGCATAGTTGCATATGGAACGTTAATACCTGTATAGAAGATTGTGGAAACAAGGTTATATGTAAGGAACATATATGCGATCTGCACTTTTCCTGCAAATGCAGACGGTACGCTGAACATTAAAACTGTACATACTGCCAGCGGAATACATAATCTTGCGATCCATGGGCGGGCTTTTCCCCACTTACTGTGTGTATGGTCTACGATGTAACCCATTGCAAGGTCAGAAATTCCATCCAGGAATTTGGAAATTGCAATGATAGATGCTGCTGCCGCTGCACTTGCACCAATTACGTTTGTGTAATATACCAGCAGGAATGCACTGATTGCAGAGTACACCAGGTTTCCTGCATAGTCGCCGATACCATAAGCAAATCTCTCAAGGAAAGACAGCTTGGCGTCTGGATTCATGTTTACGTTCTTCATAATCTTTTCTCCCTGTATGCTGTTGTGATTTTTTCATTCTCATCACAACAGGTGCTCTTTACTTTTCAATAAATCTGTTCTTATTTCTCGGTTGGAAACCATCCGAAGTCTGCACATCTGCCGAAATCCCAGCTGTCCCAGCCTACCCACCCAGGTGTGTTTACTGTATCTGTGAGAAGTTTGTAACTCCAGTAGAAATATCCACTTCCTGCGTTCCATGCATCAAGCTGAGCTTCTGCAACTGCATTGTAGATTTTCTTCTTTTCTTCAGCACTGACTGTTTCCTGTGCCATGCCTTCTACACCGTTGAGAACTGTCTGTCCACCCTTTGTATCACAGCCAACTGCAAGAGAGTTGAACAGGCACCATTCGCCGCAGATTACCGGGAAGTATTCCTGCATTTCTGCGATGTCTTTTTTCAGCTCTTTTACATATTTCACGTACTCTTCTACAGTCTGCTCGCAGCCGTTCATTTCTGCAACCATCAGATACTGGTGAGTATCCAGAACTACATTCTTATATTTGTCTTCACGCATGAAATCTTTCCATGCCTTTAAACGGAATGCATCATGGAATACCACATATTTATCTTCCGGCATATGTTTGCGGATTCTGTCGTATGCTTCCAGGTAGAAGCCACGGACAAATTCCATAGTGTTTGGCTTTGTTCCTTTAGCTTTCTCAGGATCAACTGCAGGATAACGCTCTGCAACCTTCATAGATTCCCACATATCTTCCAGTACCGGCTCGTTCAGGATTTCGATTCCCCATAATCCTTTTCTTGTTCCGTATCTCTCTGCCAGTCTTTCCAGTACTGTAAGCTCAAACTCTACTTCATCCGGCTCCTGGGACCATTTGCATACACCGCTGATTCCGCCATTGTCAAATCCGTTCTGGCTGTCCGGTGCTGTGTGAAGGTCGATCAGGATCTGCAGTCCATATTTCTCTGCCCAGTTGAATGCTTTATCCAGTTCTTCGATACATCCGATGAATGGTTCTCTGTCTCCGAAGATGAAATATGGAACCGGGATTCTCACTGCATCCATTCCCATGGATTTGATTCTTGTGAAATCTCTTTCTGTGATGTACTCAGAACGATGGATCTTGATTCTTGCTTCATAAACTTCTTTGGAAAGCTGTGTCGGCAGATAGTATTCATCTTCTGCTGTTGTACCGTCAAATAAGGACGGGCTCATCCATTTTTCAAGTACCAGCCAGTTGCCAAGATTGACTCCTTTTACTTTCATGTTTTCCTCCCTGATATAAATGAACTTGTGTTTCAGTTGCTTTCTGATAAAAATTTATTTTTGCGCGCTCTTTATTTTTCAGTCGTTATTTTAACGACCAAAACATGAAAATTATATTATAATTCTCTGTTTTTTATCACATTTCTCAGCAAATATGGTATACTGCATATAGTTTACTAATACCAAAAAGGAGTATCCTGTTATGAATCTGAATATTGATTACCTCCTTCACCATATTTCCTATGAATTACATACCATCGTCAAGACATGGACAGAACCTTTATGTGCACATACAAAACCTTCTGTCGTCTGTTCCCGCAAAGACATAAATGATGAATATCTGCCTTTTTCTGTCTTTGCAGGATTTATTCTGAATGCAGAAAATATCCATGATCCCGCAGACAGTCCTGTTATTTTTTCTGCCGGTACTGCTGACCGTCAGGTTTTTTACGCATATGTAGCCGCAGGAGACAGATACCTGCTCATTGGACCTGTCACTTTTTCATCTTTTGTACAGATGAATTTACATATTGATCTGCCTTCTCTGGAACAGAAAGATCTTACTCCGATCCTCTGCTGTAATTTTTATTATTTCTGTTCCAATGTACTTCTGGCTCACAATCTTTTCAGTCCATCTCCTCTTATCCGGGATGAACTCATTTCTTCAAACTGTGTGAAAAAATCTGAAGAGTACGATGTCATGCGAAATTATTCCGCACTTATCTTCGAGCGTCAGGAGATGGATGAACCGCACAACCCCTATGACCAGGAAATCCGAGAATCCGCAAGTATTGAGAATGGTGATATAGAAATGTACCGCAAGAGTATCAGTGAAGACTACACCGGCAAGCTGGGCACACTTTCGAAAGATGAGCTGCGAAATGCTAAGAATCTGTCGATTGTTCTCATGACGCTTGCCAGCCGTGCAGCCATCCGCGGCGGTCTGCTGCCGGAAGTAGCATTCTCCATGAGTGATATTTTTATTCAGAAAATCGAAGAAATGACAGATCCTATCGCAACAGTAAACCTGGCCCGACAGTTTCAGGTCGAGTATATCAAAGCTGTAGCAGAAATACGCCAGCAGAAACAGGCTTCCAGGAGCCATTCCGAAAAGAATATCTGGGTGGAACAGGCCAAAACTTATATTTTCAAACATTTACACGAAAAAATTCGCATCCAGGATATTGCAGAGTTTCTGCATCTGAATGCGAATTATCTTTCTGAGCTGTTTAAACAGTGTGAAAGTATCACACTTACTGATTTCATTTTGAAAGAAAAGATGAAACTTACCAAGAATCTCCTGGCTTATTCACCTTACTCTTATATTGAAATAGCCACTTATCTGGGATTTTCTTCTCAGAGTCATCTCGGTAAGGTTTTTAAAAAGTATACCGGAATAACTCTGCGTCAGTATCGCCAGAAATACGGGCAGAATTTTGGCAGATAATCAATTGCTGTACTTATATTTCTCAGGAATTTGGGTCATGAGCTTCACACCATGCCATTCACTGTTTTATATTTGTACAGCATTTCTGCGTGGTTCTGTTCCTCAATCTGGATGTCTGCCAGAAGTTTGCGTACACCGCTGTCTCCAAAGGCAAACAGTTCATTGTTATATGTTCCTGATACCAGCTTTTCTGTTCCAATACAGTCGGTTGCCAGAAACGCATCGTGCTGTTTGTCTTCCGGTGAGCTCATAGCAGTATAGGTCGCTTTTGGCTGATAATCTCTGCCGGATGTATCATTACAGTCACATTCAGGAACAGTTCCTGACAGAACCATGGACAGAGAATCATAATGTTCTCTTTCTTTCTGCTGAAGACTCTGGAAAAGTGTTCTGAGTTCCGGGTCTTTTGCCTGCTGCGCATATTTTCCGTATTTTTCAATGCAGCTTTTCTCCTGAGTCTGAAGGTCTTCAATTACTGTGCGTTCTTTTTCCTTTAATATCATAGTCATGTTCTCCTTTTTTACTGCAGAAATTATTTTCTGTTTTCTTCTGCCAGTATCTGCGATTTACTTACTTCTCCGGTTACCACATATTTTGTGAAATATTGGAACCGGTCATAACCACAGCTGGCTCTGATATGAGATATTATGGATAAAAAAATATATTTTATTCTAAAAAAAATACATTCTTCTTTTGGCACATTATGCTATACTGAACTCAAAGATTTTTGATAACTGAGGTGAACAAAATTAAATGAAACGAATTGATTTTGAAAATGGAAGTGTTACAAGTAACATCCTGAATGCAGCTATTCCCATGCTGGTGGCTCAGATTCTGAATCTGTTATATAATATCGTAGACAGAATTTATATTGCACGTATTCCGGATGTAGGTACAACAGCTCTGGGTGCAGTAGGTTTATGTTTTCCCATTATTATGATCATTACAGCTTTCAGCAACCTTTTTGGTACCGGCGGTGCACCGATTTTCTCTATTAACCGCGGAAGAGGAGACTCTAAAGCTGCTGACGATATCATGAATACCTCTTTTACTATGCTGTGTGCCAGTGCACTTATCCTGATGGCTGTTGGTATGCTTTTTGCCAGACCTTTACTTGTTCTTTTTGGTGCTTCTTCAGAAGCTATGAGTTATGCTTATCCTTATCTGATGATTTATCTGCTGGGCTCTCTTCCATCTATGCTTGCATCCGGAATGAATCCTTTTATCAATGCCCAGGGATATGCAACTATCGGCATGTTATCTGTTGCCATCGGTGCTGTATCTAATATCATTTTGGATCCGCTTTTTATTTTTGTATTTGGCCTCGGCATTACAGGAGCTGCAACTGCTACTATTATTTCTCAGATTCTGTCAGCCGCATTTGTATTTTATTTTCTGCATCAGAAAGCAGAATTAAAAGTAAGACTTCTGCATTTGAATGAAGTATCATCCTGTATCGGTCATGCCAAAAATATCATCAGCCTTGGTACTGTCAGTTTTGTGATGCAGCTGACAACCAGTCTGGTAAACATTTGCTGCAACAGTGTACTTTCTGTTACAGGAGGAGATGTCTATATCTCGGTTATGACGATCGTTTCCAGTGTCCGCCAGATCGTTGAAACACCTATCGGAGCTATGAATGATGGAACTTCTCCTATTATCAGTTATAATTACGGCGCCTGCCGTCCGAAACGTGTTAAGAAAGCAATTGTTGTACTGGCATGTCTGGTCCTTGTGTATACCGGAATTACCTGGAGTATTATCATTCTGGCACCTGAGCTTCTCATTGGAATTTTCAGTTCAGATAAGACTCTGATAAAAGATGCGATTCCAGCTCTGAAGCTTTATTTCATGGCATTTATTTTCATGGATCTGCAGTATATCGGGCAGACTGTGTTTAAATCACTGAATAAGAAAAAGCAGGCGATTTTTTTCTCCCTGCTTCGTAAAGTATTTATCGTTGTTCCTCTGACTTATTTCATGCCGTATGTATTACATATGGGAACAGATGGTGTATTTATGGCAGAACCTGTGTCCAATCTCATCGGCGGCTCCATGTGCTTTATTACTATGCTGGTTACAGTGATGCCGGAACTAAAAAGAATGGAAAAGAGTACTTTTCTAAAGGTCGTACAATAAAGCGTTTATTTTTTATATATTTCCAAGAATAATATTGATCAGGTTCTTATCCAACATAATCGTGCGATTCCATGGATTGAGGATGATTCCTTCAATCTCATTTACCTGCAATGATGAATTGAAAAGCTGACTGATATCTGTCAGAAAAGTAGACTGGACGCTTCCGCCGCCTTTCAGTTCTTCCTCAAAGCTGGTAAATGCTGCCCACCAGGTTTTGTTATCACCTGTTTTCACTGTACCGATCCGAAGCTGATCATCTCCGGTCGGTGGTTCTACTACAAGGATGAACTGACCGTTTTCTTTCATTCTTCTGCGGATCACGGTCAGTGTATGAGCCAGCATTTCCTGGGTTGCCTCCTGCTGCAGGGCAGCAATTGCCTGCTCTATTTTCTCATTTCCCTGGAGTCCTTTATCCTGATTTTTGTCTGTATTTTTATTGTCACTCATGTTGTTACCTCTCATCTTTATTGATTCTTTGTATCTATTCAGCCATCTGTTGGCTGCGAAACTACTGAACAGTTACGATTCTTTATAATATACCTCTTTAATGTATTTTTGTCACTGCTGTTTCCCAAATATATCGCATAATCTGTATCTTCATGTACAAATTTATCCATTTTTTCATTATAATAGTCCAGAGCGCTTATTTTGCAGGATAAAATTACCTTCTGTGTCTCTCCTGGTTTCAGGAATATCTTCTGAAATGCCTGCAGGGTATATTCCGGTCTTTCTACTGCCGGATCTGAAACACCGACATACATCTGTACTACTTCTGTCCCTTCTCTTTTTCCGATATTTGTAACCGTAATCTCACCATAAAATTTCTCTTCATCCCTCCAGGCTCGTTCATTCTCCAGTTTAAATTCTGTGTATGACAGCCCAAACCCAAAAGGATAAGACGACACTTTTCCATTCTTATTCAGCAACGTATATCCATGATAATAATCATACCATATTTCCTCTGTATCCCAGTCCATTTGCGGCAGATCAGACTCCTTTTCAGGTATTATAAATGGTAATTTCCCACCTGGATTATTCTCTCCGAAAATTGTCTCTGCCAATGCTGTTCCGCCCTCCATTCCCGGATAATAAAGCATCAGGATTGCTCCCACTTTCTCTTTCCATGGTTCTACCATTATCGCACTTCCGCCAACCAGCACCACAACTGCATCCTGACGCAGTTCACTGATCTTTTCTATAATAGATAGTTCTTTTTGTTTCAGTCCCAGTGTCTCTGTTCTGTCTCCCCCTGCTCTGTCTGTTGAAACGTCATCTGCATCTTTTGCAATACATTCTCCTTCATCCATATAGTCATTTCCTGCCACGATCAGAACAACATCTGCATCCTTTGCCAGCCGTCTGCAGTGTGTCAGGCTTTCCCCTGCATAGTATACGATTTCTGCGTCTGCACCATACTGTGTCAGCCCCTGGATCACAGTGACAATATACGGTGCATAAACCTGGCTGGAACCTCTGTCCCCGATATTTTCACAATCTGCAAGATATCCCAGAACAACGATTTTCTTTCTTCCATTCTTACAGTCAAGCGGCAGAATCTGGTCTTTATTTCTGAGAAGTGTAATCCCTTCACGTGCACATTGCAGAGCAAGTTTCTGATGATTTCTGTAATCTATTTCTCCACGGTTTCTGTCAATTTCATCCTGATGAGCCAGCAATGTGCGAAGGATTCTCAACGCAGACTGATGGATAACCGTTTCACTTACTTTCCCATCTTTTACAGCTTTCAACAGATTTTCCCCATAATAATGAGTGATTGGCATTTCCATATCCAATCCATTGCTGACAGACGCTTCCGTATCCTTAATCCCCCATACAAAATCACTAAGCACAAAACCGTCAAATCCCCATTCATCTCGCAAAACATGATTCAACAAATAGTTCTGCTGCCCGCAGGGTTCCCCCTGATAACTATTATAAGCGCTCATAATAGCACCCGCGCCTGCTTCTACACATCGCCTGAAATGCGGCAAAAAAACTTCCTGTTCTGCTCTTTTGCTACAGTTTACAGATACCTTGAACCTCGAATTCTCCATAGAATTAAAAGCAAAATGTTTGACGCAGGCAATCACTCCCTTTTTCTGTATACCTCTTATCAATGCAGTGCCCATTTCGCCAAGCAGAAAAGAGTCTTCCCCATAAGATTCCTGTGCTCTTCCCCAGCCCGGGTGATAAGGCACATTCACGCATACACCGCCAAAAAGATTTGCGCCTGCATCTATAACTTCTTCGGCAACTGCTTCTCCTATCTGCTCTTCCAGTTCAGGATCAAACGTAGCACCTCTCATTGATACTACCGGAAAACAGGTAGACTTTTCCCTGCCACAGACAACCCCTCTTGTCCCATCCGCAAAATACATAGACGGAATCCCCTTTTCTTTTATTCCACCTGCACGGTACGGAATTTCGTTGTAATGCATTTTTATTTTCTTTTGGATTGCACCTCTTACTTCTTCTTTAGTCTGTGATCCGCTTAACAGAGAAATCTTCTCTTCCAGAGTTAGTTTATTTAAAATTTCTTCCGCTTTCTCTGTATAAGATAAACGATACTTTTTCCAGTCAGATACCATATTTTCTAAATCATCCTTCCAAAATTGTCTTTAGAATCTTCTTTAATTCTGCTGTTTCATAATCCAAATACCCTTTAAGCGCCTCATCGTAATGGTCTACCTGACCTCTTTGACGGAACACATTTGGAGTAACTCCAGTTTCTTCCCTAAATACCCTGTAAAAAGTTTTTTCAGATCCAAATCCACATGCATCCAATATGTAATTCATATTTTTGCTGGTATTTTTAAGCAGATTTTTTGCCTTCTCAATGCGCAGATTTTCTATCATTTCTTTTCCGGTTGTACCTAACGTCATCTTCAGGTTCCTATCTAATGATTTACGGCTGAGACCAAACTTTCTGCAGGTAAGTTCTACGATTTTCTCTTCTTCCAGATGCTGCTCCATAAACTCAATAATAGCTACTGTCAATTCCTGATCATTGCGCGTTGCCAGATCTCCGAAACGTACATCGTATACCACATAATCAAACAGATCTGCAATCAATGTACACACCTGAGCCCGTACTCTGAGCTGTTTATGCTTCTTTTCGCTCATAGATTCATATACAAGTTCCGCCATTTTCCGATAAAAATATGCAAATCCACATTCCGGTATTTCATCACCTGTACTGTCCAGATAAAATCTGGTTTCTGTATCTTCCTGTTCTTCCAGTACAAATAATTCCCGACTCATTTGCACAAACATACACAAATTCGGCTCATTTTCACATTCTCTGATCGCATGGATCACGTTAGGATTGATCAGAAAAATATCCCCCTGTTTCAATTTCACTTCTTCTGATCCGACTCTGAGTATAATACTTCCTTTAAGAACGCCAACCAATTCATATTCATTGTGCCAGTGAAATGTGCTGCTCTGTACTGGAACGGCAAATACATTTACAGGAATCGTCTGATTATTGCTGATCGATTCATAAATTGAAAACGCCATACCTTCTCCTATCCCCTTTTGTTTTTCTTATTGTCCTGTCTGTTACTTTACCCCTGATATCTGTAAATCCATTATCATAATTTCCCGTTATCCCATAAGACAATATCTGTTCTTATTATAATTGACAAAATCCACTTTTGTACAGCCAAAATCAACATACCATTCTATGTGACACCCACATGGTTACTGTTCATTCCGTGCCCAGTAACACGATTTGCGAAATATTACCTATGAACAGTAGGCCTAGATAACCTGATATTAGCAGATTTCTCCTGATGCTATGAAAACAACAAAAAACTCCCAACACGGGAGTTTTCTGTCTTATAAATTTTTAATATTTTTAGTTTTCTTTTGCGCGTTTTTCTTCCAGTCCTTTTGCAATCTGTGGATAAATCTTATCAAGATTGCAGAAGAATAATGCCACGATTCCTACTACAATCAAGATTGCAGGAACCATTGTAAATACTGTCTTGATTCCTGAAACAGTAACTGCTGTCTGTGCTGCCAGTTTTCCGTCATATGCAGCCCATGCAAGTCCCCATCCTACGATTGCAGAACCAATACCCGCACCTACTTTCATACCGAAAGAAGTAACAGAGTTTGTCATTCCATCCAGACGCACACCTGTTTTCCATTCGCCGTAGTCAATAACATCAGCCACCATGGCAAATAATCCTGCATTATGAGGAATACCGCCAATTCCAAGACATACCAGACCAGCAACCGCAGTTGTAAAGGATGTCTCTGTGAATGCCATGATCAGAACGCCTGCAAGTTCAATACAGTAACCAATCATCATACTTTTCCATTTTCCAAGTACTTTGTTGATATATGGATAGATCAGATTTCCAATCAGTTTCGGAAGGATAAAACATAAAGTAAGAGTTCCCATAAGGCCTGCGTTTCCAAGTACATCTCTTGCATAATAAATACGAAGCCCATTATTTACACCAAGGATTGTATAGTTTACAACAAATACAACTGTCAATAACCAGAAATATTTATTTTTGAAAAGTAATTTAAATGATTTGCCAACACTTACTTTTTCTTCTGCATTCTGTTCTTTGGCAGTATTTTTTTCCAGATTTGTACGTTCCTGTGTACCTGCAAATGTGATCAAAAGCAGAATAATGGCAATTGCCCCGAAAATAACAGCCATTCCTGTCCAGCCGAATTTTGCTACAAAATTGTTGCAGTTATAATTAATAAAAAGTACCACTGACATAGTTACAAAGAAACGGATAGAGCTCATGGTCACACGGTCTTTTGGATCTGGTGCTTCCAGTGAAAGTAATGTATTATACGCCAGATTACATGCTGTATAAACTACTACAGCCATTAGTATGTAGGTAATGACTGCATACGTCAGCTTACCGCCGTCACTCAAACCTTTCGGTATACTGAACATAATTACAAGTCCGATGCCCATCGGAAGGGCAGTCCATAAAATCCATGGTCTTGCTTTTCCCCATCTTGTATGTGTACGGTCAATAATACTTCCCATGATCAGGTCGGAGATTCCGTCCAGTAATCGTGTTAACAGCATCATGGTTCCAATCGTTGCTGCAGCAAGTCCTACACTGTCTGTGTAATAAAGAGTCAGGTAAGAACCAATGGTTGTCCATACCAGATTGCATCCGCCGTCTCCTACTGCAAATGCGATGATTTCTTTCCACGTTGGTCGTTTGTTTTTCATTTTCTTCCTCCTTGTCTGTTTTTCTTTTTTATTTACTTTTAAGATTCAGTGTTGATAGAGACAGGTGACCTTTTCCTCTGTATACCAGATATAAAACTCTGTCATTTACAAATGAAATTTCTGTTTCTGCTGCTTTCCACCATGCAGACGACATCAACTTTATAGTACCTTTTCGTTTATCACCAATCTCTGTATAAATCTCTAACTCTCCATCTGTATCTGTCTGATATATTACTTCTATTTTTCTTGTCTCTGTGAGATTAATGTATTTGTATCCAATCCTGTTTCCGTCTTTAATATTTGTGATATAACGTTCTCCATTCTCACAAGTCATATATGGGAAATCAACCTCTTTATTGGTCCTTCCCAGAGAAGATAATGCTCCCATATGTCCGTTTGTAAGATTGCAACAGTATACTGCCGGATAAGAAGCATCCCCTGATAACGGTTTTGGATTCATTCCACTGGTTGTAATAGTCACCTGCGGGATTTTCCCATTTTCATCAAAAAATATCCGTTCTGCACAGCCCTGACGATTATATTGATTCAGGTAAGTGTGACGATGATAGAAGATATACCATTGTCCGTCTACTTCCACTAATCCTCCATGATTATTGCCTACAGACATCAGTTTTTCTTCTTCTTTCCGTCCGCTGTATCCTACATCCCCGTTGCTTACAATCACTCCTCCGAAAGTAAATCCTTCCATTGGTCTGTCACTGATTGCATAACAGAGCTGATGGGTGTTTACAGATGAATAAACCAGATAAAATTTTCCATTTATCTTACGGATAGATGGTCCCTCAAAATATTCATTTCCTTCAAAAGATGTTCCCTTTCCATATTTCAGGCTTGGGATGATTACTTTGGGTCCTTCTTTCACTGTAAGCATGTCATTTTCTAACTGAAGAACACTGCCTCCTCTCAGATCCTGATCCTTATATCTTGGAATATTGATCATACATGGCGCAAATCCAAAATAAAGAAAGTTTCCTTCTTCTGAACAGATAACAGACGGATCATAGGTCTGATTATCAGACATTACTCTTCCATCCTTATAGTGTACTCTTCCATAAAATTCATATTTTCCTGCCGGACTATCACTCACTGCAACATGAATGGCATCCTGGAATTTTACACAGTAATATAAATAATATCTCCCGTCACGTCCCTTCACTACATCCGGTGCATACATAGGAAGCAAGTCTGTATTATATGGATCCTGATCTTTGCGATAAATAATTCCTTCGTACTGCCAGTCAGACAAATCATTCGTTGGTGCAGACCATGCTACATAATCAAGCTCACAAAATTCATTTCCATTTTCAAGATCATGACTTCCAAACACATACAATCGGTTGTCAAATACATGAGGTTCTCCGTCCGGGATGTGCTCATAAAGCGGAAGATACGGATTATGGCACTGAGTTTTCATAGATTTGTTCTCCTTTCTTTTCTTATTTTTTATCATATTTTAAAAAATTTCATGTTTCTCTCTTCTTGTTTACAAAAATTATTCTATCTTGAAACAGCAGATTTGTTCTGTCATTTTTCCCCTTTTTTACTGTCAAAAAGGGACAGCTTTCTGTGCATATTGTGATATATATCCAAATTATGCCATTCGTTTTTGTGTATATTGCATATTTAAAAAGCAATTTCTTAATCATGTTGAACTTATTTTGATATTCCCCAAAAGATTTCTGACACAAAAAAAGAGACAACCACGTTATATGATCATCTCCCTTATCCTTATAATTATTTTTTTCTCAAAATCTCATGCGGTGCTTCTATCTCATTTGCCAGCGTATGTTCTGTCAGCTCTGATAACA
>CAJLTE010000011.1 GCA_905209435.1 uncultured Blautia sp.
CTTGTTTTGGTTCAAGATTACGAACGAGCTTCGCGAGTTTCGCAATTACCTATATGTGGTCAATTATTTTATTTGAGTCTTGTATTTTTTTGTTTCTGTGCCAATTCTTTCATCTCTTTTGCGTTCTCAAGAACAGCCGGCGTGATTTCCGCACCACCCAGAAGTCTTGCCAGTTCACGGATGGAATCATTTTCCTCAAGTACATGAATCTGAGTGATAGTTTCTGTTCCCTGAAGATGCTTCTCGATTTCAAAATGGCTGTCTGCCATAGCTGCGATCTGGGGCAGATGTGTGATGCACAATACCTGATGATGCCGGCCGATCACTGCCATCTTCTCGGATACTTTCTGTGCAGTTCTTCCGCTGATACCAGTGTCGATCTCATCAAAAATCAAAGTCTCGATCTGGTCCCGATCTGCAAGGATTGCTTTTAATGCAAGCATAATTCGCGACAGCTCACCGCCGGATACAATCTGTCCTAATGGTTTCAGACTCTCACCTGGATTTGTGGAAATCAGGTACTGGATATCATCAGTTCCATTATCTGAATAATTTTTCTTCTTCTGGAAATCAATAGCAAAATTTACATCCAGGAAGTTTAAATCTTTCAGTCCCTGAATAATTTTCTCTTCCAGCTGCTTACTGTATTCTTTACGAAAATCAGATAATTCATCCGATTTCTGTTTGAGAATATCTTCCAGCTCTTTGAGGTGATCTTTTAATTTCTGCAAATTTTCCTCATATTTGCACAATTTTTCCAGTTTTTCTTCCTGAAGCTTACGATAAGAGAAAATCTCCTCAATGGTACGTCCGTATTTCGCTTTCAGACCATTGATCAGATCCAGGCGTCTCTCCGTCTGGTAGAATTCGCTCTCGTCAAAAATCATATCTTCCAGATATGCAGACAACTCCCTGTTAAAATCATTCAGCAGACCATCTACAGAAGTAAGTGTCTCTGCAAGAGGTGCAAGATCCGGATCATACTGAGTTACATGCGAGAACTCTTTTAATGCTTCTCCAACCGTTTCTCCAGCCCCCTCTTTACTGTCATAGCCTGTGAGATTATGTACAAGCTGCAGGGAGTCCACAATGAGCTTAGCATTACTCATTTTTCTATACTGTGCTTCCAGCTCCTCATCTTCTCCCGGCTGCAGATTTGCTTTGTCAATTTCTTTAATTTCAAATTCCAGAAAAGCGAGCTCACGGTTTCGCTGTTCTTCGTCCATATTCATAGAATTGAGCTCTGTTTTACATTTACTGTATTCTTTGTATGCCTGAGTTACTTTCTCCTTTGCAGGAATAATTCTCTCCTTGCCATATGCATCCAGAATTGCAAGCTGCTTATCCTGATACAAAAGAGACTGATGTTCATGCTGTCCGTGGATATCCAACAGGCAGGCTGCAGCTGCTTTCATCTGTCCGACAGTACTTGTCTCACCATTAATCTTGTTGATACTTCTTCCATCCATGATCTTTCTGGAAAGAAGTACCTGTCCGTCCTCAGGATAGATATCAAGTTCTTTCAGTGCATCTTTGGCTTTCTCATTCTCTATCTGAAAAAGCAGTTCTACAAGTGCATAAGGTGCATTCTCTCTTATCATATTCTTAGAAGTTTTTGCTCCCAGGATCAGTTGCATTGATCCCAGCAGAATTGATTTACCGGCGCCGGTTTCACCGGTAAGGATATTCAGTCCGGGACCGAATTCTACTTCTATTTCTTCTATCAGTGCAAGATTCTTTACATGCAGATGAGCTAACATTTATTCATTGCCTCCATTTATCAAGCTACAACTATTGATTCAGTCTCACAAAGCTTCTTAATTTCTCAGCTGCTCCCAGTGCCATATCTGCATTCTTTGCAGCACACATGATAGTGTCGTCACCTGCAATACATCCCAGTATTTCCGGCCATTTCAGAGCATCCAGTGCTGCTGCCACACCCATTGCCATTCCGGAAACAGTTTTGATTACAATAATATTCTGTCCCACATCAATAGAAAGCAGGGTATCTTCCAGTACTCTCGTATATTTCGCTCCAAGACTGCCTGATTCATTATTTATGATGGCGTAACGGGACTTACCATCCTTTCCTGCCACTTTTGTCAGTTTGAGAGCACGGATATCTCTGGAAACAGTTGCCTGTGTCACCTTAAATCCCGCCTCATTGAGTCTGGATGCCAGTTCTTCCTGCGTGTCTATATCATACTGATGAATCAGTTCAATAATTTTCTCATGTCTTGCAACTTTCACGTTATTCCCTCCTGCCAATCAGCTGTCTCTCATCTTCCGGCGCAGTACCTCTACAAAACTCAGATGGTTTAATTTCAAGATTTTTGTCTTAACATCCGCTCTGCGGATCTGTATACAGTCACCCGTAACCATGGGAATAAATGTATCCCCGTCAAAAGATGCAATTCCTTTTTCACAGTCACAGTGTCTTCCCTTACCAATCTCTACAGTAATCACATCCTCTGCCGGAAAGATAATACTTCTCGTATTCAACGTATGAGGTGCTATAGGTGTCATGATTGTCATTTCCGCATTCGGAGATACGATCGGACCGCCTGCTGAAAGACTGTATCCTGTGGATCCTGTAGGAGTTGAAATAATGATTCCATCTGCATTATAAGAATTAAGATATACATCATTCACATAATTCTTAAAACGTACTACCCGCAAATGCCCGTCTCGCCCAATAACGATATCATTCAGAGCAATATCCTGTCCAACCAGCTCTCTTCCACGATATACTCTGCCTTCGAGCATCATACGCTCCTCTACTTCATAATCATCTGCCATCAGCTGATCCAGCGCACTGTACAAAGACGGCTGATCCACCTCTGCAAGGAACCCCAGATTTCCCAGATTGATACCAAGCAGCGGTATTCCTTTATGAACCACATCACGGGCCGCCTGAAGAAGCGTACCATCACCTCCAAGGACAATGATGCACTGTGTGTTATCCGGAACTCCGTCAGGGTTTGTATAATGATAAGTACCCTCATGCTTTCGCTCTGCCTGCTGCACCTGGCATTTCCTGCCATGTCTTCTCAGATACTCTACAATCTGCCCCGTAATCTTAAGATTCGGATCTTTATCACTATTTGTAATTATATAAAACCTGTCCATAATATCTTCCTGATCCGATCTTCTTAGTCTAACTGTCCGTGAGCTTCTGCCACTACGTCTTCTACAGATACCTGCAGACTGTCTGTAACTTCAGTTCCTTCCGGACGTTTCTTAAGGTGGAGAAGATATTCAATATTTCCCTCCGGCCCCTTGATCGGTGAAAAAGAAAGATGGCATGGTTCCATAAAAATACTCATGGCATAATCGCGCACTTTCTCAATAACCTCCTGATGAACAGCAGGATCTCTCACTACGCCTTTCTTTCCGACTTTCTCTCTGCCTGCCTCGAACTGCGGCTTGATCAGACATACAATCTCTCCCTCATCTGTAAGAAGATTTCTTACAGGAAGCAGTACCTTTGTAAGAGAGATAAAAGATACGTCTATGGATGAAAAATCTGCCGGTCCCTCCAGGTCCTCCGGTACCACATAACGGATATTCGTCTTCTCCATACATACAACTCTCGGATCATTGCGAAGCTTCCAGTCAAGCTGACCGTATCCTACATCAATAGAGTATACTTTTACTGCTCCGTTCTGAAGCATACAGTCCGTGAAACCACCGGTAGAGGCTCCTACATCCATGCAGACCTTGCCGTCCAATGTCACATCAAAATTCTTCATGGCTTTCTCTAACTTCAGTCCGCCGCGGCTTACATACGGAAGGGTATTTCCTCTGACTTCAATCTTTACAGTCTCCGGAAACATGGTTCCTGCTTTATCTTCTTTCTGTCCATCTACATATACATCTCCTGCCATGATATATGCCTTGGCTTTCTCACGGGATGGCGCAAGAGCACGATCCATCATAAGCATATCTAAACGTTTCTTCATTATTCTCTTACTTCCTCACAATCCTCTATTGCCTGCCGGATATCTGCCACACCAAGACCGATCCTGGTCCGCAGACTGTCAACATTTCCCTGCGGCACAAAGCGGTCCCATACAGTTGCGGATAACACTCTTGTCTCAGGATGACAGGCTTCCATATAAGCAGATACATGTTCTCCGTATCCGCCACTCTTTACATTCTCTTCCACGGTTACAAACAGTCTGTGATCCTCCGCCAGCTTATCAAGAAGGTCCACATCCAGCGGTTTCACAAATCTTGCATTTATAAAAGTCGGATCATATCCGTCTTCTCTCAATCCCTGACAGACTTCCTGACAGGATGGAATCATACTTCCCACTCCCAGAACTGCAATCTTCTTTCCTCTGTGGATAATCTCACTCTTTCCATATTCTACAGGTGCCTGATGATCCTGCAGCCCCTGATATGCACTGCCACGCGGATACCGGATGGCAACCGGTCCATCATAATCCACAGCAAACGCAAGCATCTCGGCCAATTCTCTGTCATTCTTCGGTGCCAGAACTGTCATATTCGGCATCATAGACAGATAAGACAGGTCAAAACAACCCTGATGCGTCTCTCCGTCTGCGCCCACCAATCCTGCCCTGTCAATGGCAAAAATTACATGCAGTTTCTGCATACAGACATCATGCATCATCTGATCCACTGCCCGCTGCAGAAATGAAGAATAGATTGCAACTACAGGAGTCAGTCCTCCAAGTGCAAGTCCTGCCGCAAAACTCACTGCATGCTCCTCAGCGATTCCCACGTCAAAGAAACGGTCAGGAAATCTCTTTGAAAATTCCACAAGCCCGGTTCCGTCCGGCATAGCCGCCGTAATAGCTGTCAGCTTCTTATTCTTCTCAGCCAGAGAAATCAGTGCTTTTGAAAAAACATCTGTATAACTCTGCGCTTTCTTCTTCTGAAGTGCCTGTCCTGTCTTGACGTCAAAGGGACCTGTTCCATGGAATCTGTCCGGATGAGCACTTGCAGGTCCGTATCCTCTGCCTTTCTTTGTCAGAACGTGGACAACTACAGGTCCTTCCACTCGCTTCGCTTCGTTAAACAGCTTCATCATCTGGCGCATATTATGACCGTCTACCGGTCCAAGATATGTCAGTCCCATATTTTCAAACAGCATTCCCGGAATAAAAAGCTGCTTGATACTGCTCTTGGTTCTTCGCATAGTGTCTACCATTGCAGTACCAACTTTAGGAACTTTCTTCAGAGCCTTTGTCACTCCCATCTTCATTCCCGTATATGCTTCCGCCGTTCTCAGGGCACTCAGATACGTGGACATTCCTCCTACATTTCTGGAAATGGACATATTATTATCATTGATGATGATAATAAAGTTTGTCTTTAACTCCGCTGCATTATTTAATGCTTCATACGCCATACCTCCGGTGAGGGCGCCGTCTCCGATAACAGAAACCACATGATGTTTCTGCCCCAGAATATCTCTGGCACGCACATAGCCAAGTCCTGCAGAGATTGAATTGGAACTGTGTCCTGCATCAAAGGAATCGCAGTCGCTCTCACTTCGCTTCGGGAAACCGCTTAAGCCGCCCTCTTTGCGAAGATTCACAAACTCATCCTTTCGACCTGTAAGGATCTTATGTGTATACGCCTGGTGTCCTACATCCCAGATCAGTTTGTCTTCCGGAAAATCCAGCACATTATGCAGCGCAAGAGTCAGCTCCACTACGCCAAGATTAGACGCAAGGTGACCTCCTGTCTGGCTGACAGACTGGATTAAAAAGTCTCTGATTTCCTCTGCCAGAGGCTCGAAATCTGCCAACGGTATTTTGTGGATATCATTGGGTTTCTTTATTTTTTCCAGAATCATTAGTATCCTTCCTTTATTTTCTGCGTTTTATCAGTTTTTCAATTAATAAATACAGAAATTCGTTATTTTTATTCAGGCTTTTCAGCAGTTCGACTGCCTTCTCCGAAAGCATCTCTACCTGTTCGGAAGCCTTCTCTATTCCAAAAAGAGTCACATAAGTAACTTTGTTATTCTTCTCGTCACTGTGTACAGGTTTACCAAGTTCTTCGTCTGTGCTGGTCACATCCAGAATGTCATCCTGAATCTGGAAAGCCAAGCCGATATTTCCGGCAGCTTCCTCCACTACAGAAACTTCGTGTTCATCCGCTCCTGCAAGGATCGCACCTGTCATCATGGATGCTTCGATCAGCGCAGAAGTCTTGTTTCTGTAGATATAATCCAGCATCTCTTTCTCCAAAGGCTTGCCGTCATTCTCTACATCAACGCTCTGTCCGCCAAGCATTCCGTGAATACCTGTTTTCTCTGCCATTACTCTCAGCGCACGGATCACTCTGTCCTGATCTTCTGTAAGGGAAAATGCCTGAAGCATAGTCTCATAAGCGTAATTGAGCAGTGCAACACCGCTTAACACACCCATGGCTTCCCCGTAAACTTTATGTGTGGTCAGTCTTCCACGTCTGTAATCATCATTATCCAGCGCAGGCAGATCATCATGGATCAGGGAATGGGTATGAATCATCTCCATTCCTGCCATAAACGGCTCCACAACTTTTCCCTCACCGCCGAATAAGCGGTAAGTCTCCTGTATCAGAATCGGACGCAGCCGTTTGCCGCCTGCCAGCATGCTGTAATTCATGGCCTGTGCCATTGTTCTGGCAAAGCCTTCTTCTGCCGGAAGAAAGTCTTTGATCACACGCTCCGCATCCTCAGTTCTCTTTGTTAATTCATCTTGAAAATTCACTAAACGTTCCATCCTCATTGAGCTGCAGCATCTTCTTCTCCACTGTATCCAGCTTGTCGCTGCAAAGTTTCAAAAGTTCCATACCCTGTCTATACAGTCTGAAAGAATCCTCCAGTGATGTGTCACGATCCTCCAGCTTTCCTGCCAGCAGATCCAACTCTGCAAACATTTCCTCCAGAGGTTTCTCCTCCTGTAACTGCTCACTGTTCTCATTCTTCGCCATGGATCCTCTCCTCCTTTACTGTACTCTCAACCTGTGCCTCTATCGTACCGTCTGTCACGGATATATAAATGGTATCCCCATTTTGTACCTGTTCTACACTTGTCAGTGTCTTTTTATTCTTATCTGCTACATAAGAATATCCCTGATTCAGCTTCTTCAGCGGAGAAAGCCCGGCAAAACGTTCCAGATAGATAGACAATCTGTGTCTGTCATCCTGGAGTTTACTGTTCATTCCGTTCTGAATGTAGTCTTCCAGATCTGCCAGTCGCTGTCTCTGCTCCCGCAGTTTATTTTCAGGACTCAAGTATCCGAATTTCGTCTGAAAATGTTCCAGTCTGCTGCGATACAGATCTGTCTTACTGCTCATGGCACGGTAGATTCTCTGTCTGTAAATGCTCACTGCCTCTACTACGCTTCTGTAATCATCCACTGCCAGTTCTGCTGCAGCAGATGGTGTAGGCGCACGCAGATCCGCAACAAAATCAGCGATCGTAAAGTCTGTCTCATGACCTACTGCAGAAATGATCGGTGTCTGACACTGAAAGATTGCTCTGGCTACGATTTCTTCATTAAATGCCCACAAATCTTCGATGGAACCGCCGCCTCTTCCGACAATGATCACATCCACATCTGCTGCATCAAGCCTCTCGATTCCTTTGACAATACTCTCAGCTGCACCTGTACCCTGTACAAGAGCCGGATATAAAATAATTTGGAGATAGGGATTTCTTCGATAGGAAATATTGCGGATATCCTGAACAGCCGCACCTGTCGGTGCAGTTACCACACCTAGACGTTTGATAAATCTTGGAATGGGCTGCTTGTACTCCTGTGCAAACATCCCCATCTCTTCGAGTTCCTGCTTCAATGCAAGATATCTCTCATATAAAGCTCCGGCTCCTTCCAGCGTGATCTCCCTTGCGTACATCTGATAGCGGCCGTCACGTTCATATACATCCACGCTTCCGCCCACGATCACCTTATCACCATTCTTCATGGCAAATGCAAGTCCACGTCTGTATCCGGCAAACATCACACAATTTAATGTGCCTGTCTCATCTTTTAGTGAAAAATAGATGTGTCCACTTGTATGGTATTTACAATTGGACACCTCTCCTTTTACATAAATCTTCTGCAGTAAATAATCCTGGGTAAACATATTCTTAATGTAACGATTTACCTGGCCTACAGAATATGCATTTTTCATTCTGATTTCTCTTCACTTTCACTGTTGGCGATCTTGCCAAGGATACCATTTACAAAAGAGCCTGAAGTATCACCGCCAAAACGTTTGGCAAGCTCTACCGCTTCATTAATAGCCACTCCTGTCGGTACATCCTGGTCATATTTCAGCTCATACACTGCCAGACGCAGAGCTGTCAGGTCGACACGGCTCATTCTCTTTGTCTTCCAGCCTTTACTTGTCTCATTTAACAGCACATCGATCTCATCTAATTTTTCAAGTACATGGCGGTATTTCTGGCTCATGTATTCCTGATCTTTCTCTGAAAGTTCCTCCAGGGTATCAAAATAAAGTGAAAGCTGTTCACTCATCTCTTCCTCTGAATTGAATTCTGTCATGAACAGTAATTTAAAAATATGTTCTCTCTGCTCTCTTCTTCGCATAATTTTTGCTGTATAAACAGCTTTCCTTTCTAAATATCTCTTAAGTACACAAAAAAGGAAAGGGTTACTTTCCTTTTTCGTTCTCCATATCTACACTGGCAATATGAATATTAACATCTGCAACCTCAAGACCTGTCATATTCTCTATGGATGATTTTACTTTCTCCTGAACTTTCTTGCTTGTTTCAAGAATGTTTCTGCCATATTCAATATTCAGGTTCAAATCTACTGTTACAACTCCTTCGAGTACAGTAACCTTAACGCCCTTGGAAAGATTCTTCATTCCAAGCTTGCTTACCAGCTCATTTGTAATATTACCTGCCATAGAAGCGACACCGTCTACTTCTGTAGCTGCAAGTCCGGCAATGATAGCAACCACTTCATCTGCGATCTGAACTTCACCAATGCCGCCTAAATCCTGTATTTTATATGTTGTTCTCTTCTCTGCCATTGGAAAACCTCCTAGGAATTCTTATATCTTTGTTCATTATACCAAATCGGCAGATAAATGAAAAGGGTTATTTACTGAATTCCGTTAATATTAAGCCCGGATTTCTGTCCTCTGTCATTCCCACACTCCATGAATTTACAAAAAGAAGCAGCGGATTTCCCTTAAGATCGGTAACTTTTTTCATATCAGAAGTTCCCACAATCTTGTCCACTTTTACTTCTTCTTTATTTGCAATCCAGCGAATGTGCTCATACGGAAGTGTTTCCAGACGGATATCTACATTATATTCGTTTTCCAGACGGTACTTCAGAACATCAAACTGCAGCACACCTACGACACCTACAATAATTTCTTCCATACCAGTGTTGAACTCCTGGAAAATCTGGATCGCACCCTCCTGGGCAATCTGGTTAATACCTTTAACAAACTGTTTTCTCTTCATAGTATCGATCTGGCGGACTCTTGCAAAATGCTCAGGTGCAAATGTCGGAATTCCTTCAAATGCAAATTTTTTGCTCGGTGCACAGATCGTATCACCGATGGAAAAAATACCCGGATCGAAAACACCGATAATATCCCCTGCATATGCCTCATCTACTACATGGCGGGACTCTGCCATCATCTGCTGAGGCTGAAGCAGACGCATTTTCTTGTCCCCCTGTACATGATATACTTCCTGAGAAGCATCGAATTTACCGGAGCAGATTCTCATAAATGCGATTCTGTCTCTGTGAGCTTTGTTCATATTTGCCTGAATCTTAAATACAAATGCTGAGAAGTTATCATCCATCGGATCGATCTCACCGGCATCAGACATTCTCGGCAGCGGTGAAGTTGTCATTTTCAGGAAGTGCTCCAGAAATGTTTCCACACCGAAGTTTGTCAGAGCAGAACCAAAAAATACAGGAGTTAATTCTCCCTTGCTTACCAGTTCCTGATCAAAATCTGCACTTGCTCCATCCAGAAGCTCAATCTCCTCCAGAAGCTGTTCTTTCTGCTCCGGATCCATGATCTCGTCTGCACGGCTGTCATTTAAAGGAATCTCTTCGATAATACCTTCCTTCGTTCCTTTCTGTGTATCGGAGAAAGTAAGGATTTTTTCTGTGTTACGGTCATAAACACCGCGGAATTTCTTACCGGAACCGATCGGCCAGTTAATAGGACAGGTTGCGATTCCCAGTTCCTTCTCAATCTCGTCAAGCAGGTCAAATGTATCATTCGCGTCACGGTCCATCTTATTAATAAAAGTAAAAATCGGGATATGACGCATTACACAGACTTTAAATAATTTTCTCGTCTGTGCCTCAACACCCTTGGACGCATCAATTACCATGACAGCAGAATCCGCTGCCATAAGGGTACGGTAGGTATCTTCTGAGAAATCCTGATGTCCCGGAGTATCCAGAATGTTGATACAGTAACCGTCATAATGGAACTGTAGAACTGAGGAAGTAACGGAAATACCTCTCTCTTTCTCAATCTCCATCCAGTCTGATACTGCATGGCGGGCGGTTGCCTTACCTTTAACACTTCCGGCAAGGTTGATAGCTCCGCCATACAGCAGGAATTTCTCGGTCAGTGTAGTCTTACCTGCATCCGGGTGGGAAATAATGGCAAATGTTCTTCTTTTTTCTATTTCGTTCGTATACTTAGACACGTTTAGCCTCCTGTGTGCGCTTTCTTATTTATTTGTTCTATGAAATACCGGAATCTGCCGGTATCAGTTACGTTTTCTATTTTTTTACAGCATTCCTATTCTAGTATATGCACTGCTTTTCTGTCAAGATATATGTTTAGGATATTCATATCAATATATCTCAGATGATTTCTGGCAGATATTTATGGCAAATATTTCTGCAATATTTTATAGTTAAAACTCATCAGTCATATATATCAGTTGTATCAATAGTGGCATCTTCATATGGCTGTGCAGATGTTTCACTGTCCTCATAAGAAGCATCATCTGACGTCCCGTCTGTGATATCTGTGCTTTCTCCTGCATCTGCAGCAGTATCTACAGTATCGTTTTCCGCAACATCTTCACTTTCTTTCAATGGCGTGATCACGATATTCTCCGGTGCGATTCCTGTCTTTCTTTTTACAATGTCTTCAATCTGGGCACGCTGTGCATCAGAAAGTTCTGCATCCGGGATCACTACATCTGCGGTTTCACCCGTGAGATTCACTACCACATCCTTAAAGCCTTTTGCCTCAAGCAGTAGTTCTGCTGCAGCTTCTTTCTCTGAAAGGTCTGTCATGGAGACCATAGTATGTATTGCTTCCTGTTTTTCTTCATCATCAATACTCTCGTTATTGATGATGTCCTGCAGGTCTGCCTTGTTCTGAGAACGCACCTGCTCTCTGCTGATCTTTGCCTGAGCAGCAAATCCTGTGGAACCTGTAAGTACGGCTTCACCGGGTGTATCTGTTTCCTGAGTATCTGCGAGACTGTCATCTGTAAGGCTTGCGTCTGCCTGGTTTTCATCTAAAAGGGCTGTCTCATCTGTAAGATCATATCCTGCATCTTCAAGGATACTGCTGCTGTCTGTACTCGCTTCCTTATCCTTAAATCCAAGATCTACATCTGCGAAGTTCAGATAACCTGCTACTGCAATGAGAATTGCCAGTGACGTAATAATGACCTGATTCTTTTTGATGACTTTTTTCACATTTCTCTCCTCATTTCATTTTCATTATTCTTATTCTATGAGCATCTACCTGAAATAATGCCATAACCGCCTGCTGAATATTCTGAACTACTACAGGATCTCCTCCTCCTTCTGCAGAGATCAAAACACCTGTCACCTGTATAGTTCCGGAATTATAAAAGCTCTGCTGGTCTTTTTTTTCATCTGTCATCAGGATGACCTGTACTTTTCCAACTCCGTCTACATTCTCGAGAAGCGCTTCCAGTTTCTTCTCCAGTGCACTCTTTTGTGCATCTGCTGTCTGGTCTGATTCAGAAGTGTTCTTTTGCTGTTTACTGGAAACGGGCATCGCAGCGACTGCCAGAAGTATTCCCAGAAGCAAGAGAATCCCCCATTTTGCCGGACTCATTTCGGGCAGTCTGGATAACAATCCTGTTTTCTTTAAGTCCCCATTCTTCCACCAGTTCATCTGCAATCACCCCTTTCTCTTCCTTTGAAATTTCTTTCTCCAGCGTGATCTCTGCCTGTGTGTCCTCTCCTTTTATATTTACTTTCACCTTATATACTTCTATGCCTTTTTTCTTCAAAGATTCCCTGATTTTTTGTTCCAGCTCCAGCTCGTAGCCTTTCTCCAGATAAACTTTCTGCAGATTCTGAAACTCCTGAAGTTCTTTCTTCCTGTTTTCTTTCGAGAAATTGGTCAGAAAACTCTCTGTCAGTTCCGGGCCTTTTCCCAGGATAGAAAAAACAGGTGTACTCATCATAAAAATCAGGAGCAGTCCCATAAAAAAGCGTACATATTTCTCATATTTCTGATCAGGAACCAAGTTTAGGACAGCTGTAAAAAAAATATAAAATACTGCAAGGTTTCTGATCCATAAATATAATTCTTCCTTCACCTGCGCCTCCTTATACCAATAATGAAGTTTATCTGTCCCTGCACATTCATTCTTACCTTACATAAGTGTAGTCAAACGGATATTCACAATTGAAGCAAGGGACTTACTTGATTTGCTTAAATACAGTTTTCATTCCGATGAAATGATACTGTCTCATGATACACCTGCAATAATGATCAGAAATGTCAGCATGCAGAGCACCTCAGCTGTCAGAAGAAGTTTCAGAAGCAGTGCGCATCCCTCCCCCATTGTCTCCAGCGCGCCTACAACTCTCTTATCTGAAACCGGCTGTGCAAGTGCTGCCAGAAAGCGATAAATCAGAGACAGGCTTCCATAATGAACTACCGGACCAGCTCCAATGATCAGAAGCAGAATTACAATCACTACTCCAAAGCTATTGCGTACCATTACTGCACTGGTCAGGACCAGCTCTGTCACTGCTGTCACTGCATTTCCAATCCCCGGAATTGCGCTTGCTGTTTTTCCGATAGCAGAACGTTTCAGGGTATCAATCACAGGGCTTACCATGTTTCTCACGATCTGTAGACCTACCACAGTTCCCAGAAGTGTTTTTAACCCCCAGCTTACAGCAACATCCAAAAGTTCTGCCATTTTGCTGAGCATTTCTTCCTTTGACAGATGATTTACCATTTTCAGGAGTACACTCAGGTTGATAACCGGCAGGAACAGATTTACAAGAAGCCACTGGATCGCCCATACCAGCAACAGGACACCCTCATAAAAAACAGCTGCTGTAGCTGCACCTGTGGATGCGGTCACTGTCATAAAATAAGCCGGGGACAGAGCTTTCATAAACTCCACAAGTCCCAGGAGACGCTGCGTAAGCGCATTTCCAAGCTGCGTAAAGCTTTCCATAAGAATCATAAACAAGGCAAGATAAACAATATAAAAACTGATGTTTCCCACCTGCCCGTTTCCGAAAACGTCCGCAAACTCTGCCAGCACTGCAGCGATCAGAATAATCAGCAGTAGTTTCAGGACCAATCCCTTTTCATTCTGTATTTCCGAGAAAAAGAGACTGTACAAAAAACTCCGTACAGTCTCTTTTGAAATGGGTTCATCCCCATTTATTAAATTTATCAATGCTTTCCTGACAGAAAAAGAATGATCCTCCATGATTTCATCCAGCATTTTCTGCATATCATCAAACTCTATTTCATCCAGTAATTTATCCTGCAGCATCTGAGATACAGAATCTTCCTGCTGATCAGGCTCTTCCGCGGCAGATACCATTATGCACTGCATTCCTGTATATATAATAATCAGAATAATTACTGATATAATCAGTTCTGCCAGCCTCCATCGCCGTTCTTTCCACCTGTTTTTCCATTTTTCGATATCAATTTGTATCCATGTACATTGCAATGTTCCGGTCATATGCTTTATTCTTCTCTCAGCAATCTGTCTCATATCATAAACTCCGAAATTGTATCAAGAATTGCCAGCAGTACCGGCATGCTCAGAACCATCACCGACAGTTTACAGAAAAGATCAATCTGTGTCCCAATCGTCTGATATCCTGCATCCTTGCAGATTGCAGATGAAAACTGACCGATATATGTAATTCCGATAATCTTTATGAGGACTGCGAGATAGCTGCTATCTATGGGAAAGCTTTCTTTCAGCCTGTTCATAGTTTCAAATAAATAAGAAACCTTTCCTGCTGCCAGACCAAGAATCAGAAAGCCGGTTGTCATAGTCACAAGCGCTGCAAATTCCGGTCTGGTTTCTTTCAGAATAAAACCAAGCATCATTCCACAAATGCCCATGATCGAAACTTTTACAATGTCCATAATACCCAAACCTCCCGTCAGTCAGGATTTCTCCTGATCACAGTACAAACAATTGCTGAATACTCTCAAACAATTCATAAATATACGGCACGATCCAGAACAGTACCATCAAAAGTCCTGCCAGACTTACCAGAAATGCCTGTTCGTCCCTGCCGCTGTGCTTCAGAATCTGGCAGAGGATAGAAACCAGGATCCCTACTGCAGCGATTTTGAAAATAAGACTTATCTCCACAATCTCTCCTTTCCGGCTTCTGCCTCTGATTTCTTATAATATATCTCAGTTAATACACAGATATCTGAGCCTACCAAAAAAGAACAACCGCAAATATTCCACCCAGAATTCCCATGCTGCGATATAGTTTTCTTTTTTCCCGGAAATCTTTCTCCAATTCTCTGATTGCATATTCTGTTTCTTTTTCCAGCTGGTCCAACTGTTTCAGCTGCATTTCCAGTCCAAGATAACCCAGACGGTCTCCCAGCGAGCAAAACTGTTCCCGCTCTTCCTGTGAAAGACAGTCCAGATTCAGACATTTCTCTGCACATTCTCTGAATATCTCGCCAAAGGATATTCCTGCATTCCTCTTCATTTCCTGCGCTGTAAGTATAAAAAATTCTCTGTACTTTCCCTCCAGCTTCCCGGAAGCGCCTGTAAAGGCATCGTACAGAGATTTATTTCCATAACGTATTTCTCCTCTTAAGAGGATGATCATCCGTAAGATCATTTCCAGCATTCTTCTGCGCCTGCCAAGCTTGCCGCTCATGTCAAAGCCCAGACCAATGCAGGAAATCATAATCACACATAATCCTATTGTTTTAAGCATACCTGTCCATTTTCATCAAGTACTGCCTCCAGACATCCTGCCTGGTCATTCTTGTCAAGAATAATATACCTTTCGAATACTTTCTCAGTCATAAGCTTATAAAAGAACGGCTGATCCAGGACATCCTCCAGACAGTTTCCATGAGCAGTTGCGATTAGCTTACATCCACAGTGTATCACAGATTCCACTGCCTTAAAATCTTCCTCACAGCCCAGTTCATCCACAGCTACCACATCCGGAGACATGGACCGTACCAGCATCTGCATCCCCTCTGATTTCGGGCAACAATCCAGCACATCTGTGCGCATTCCCAGGTCATTCTGTGGAATTCCCTGATAACATCCTGCCAGCTCACTTCTTTCATCCACCACGCCTACTGTCAGTCCCGGAGTATTGGCCCAGCCATTGCTCAGCTGCCTGATTATATCCCGCAGCAGTGTAGTCTTTCCACATCTCGGCGGTGAAATGATCAGTGTATTTGCGACCCACTTCTCAGTGCGGATATAAGACATTACTTTATCTGCACATCCCTGGATTTCGTGTGCCAGACGAACATTGATACAGGAAATATATTTCATTCCCATGATCCTGCCTCTGTCCAGTACTACCTTTCCTGTCACACCTACTCTGTGCCCACCCTGAACACTGATATATCCCTGTCTGATCTCATCCTCATAAGCATACAGGGAATATCCTGTCACATACTCCAGAGTTTCCGTCAGATCCTCTCTGGTTACCAGATACTGCTCCTGACCCGGCTTTCTTAAAAAGCATTCTCCTCCGTCATATGTTAAAAATAACGGGCGGCCCACTCTCAGACGTATCTCATATAATTTATCATAGTCAAGCCTAGCATCCATTAATAACTGCCGGATATTTCCGGCAAACAGGTTCTCAATCTGCTGCGCTTCTATGTGTCTCACCTCTTTACACTTAATATATGTGGACAAACCGTTTTTAGTACTCTTCCTGATAAGACTCTTCCATTTTTGTCAGATTCAGTTTCAGTACACGATCTACCACATTGCCCGCATATCCTCTGTATGCGTAGGCACCTGATTCAAAAAGCACGTAGAGTTCATCTCCGTCTACAACGATCTGCTCGATCATCTCAGGCATTCTGTATGATCTGGCAGAATTCTCATTTACATACAGACGCTTATCCGACTGTTCGTAAAAAACAATTCTGGAAGGCAGAATTCCAAATGAATGAGAAAGCAACAGCTTGTCATTATAAAAAGCCATTCCCTGCGCCTGCTCCGATATCGTGGAATAATCCAACGGAACTGCCATTTCAAACATCATGCCCAGTTCCTCATCAAAGGTATTCACCAGATCTCCCTGAGAATCTACTGCATATCTAGCAATTGTACTCTCTGTATATTTATTAAAACATCCCACATACAGGCAGCCCTTATAGAAAGTCATAAAGGAATCACGTACGATTCCATAAAGACTGCATGTCTGGTTCACCTGCACAGGCATACGATTATCTGCATAACTGTACTCTCTCAGTACATCCATCTTTATGCTTACTGCCTGCGCAATACCGTTAATATTCGAAGAATACCACAACATATCATGCTCCGGATCATATGCAAGACCGCCCACATGAGGAAGACCGGGAAGTACCACCTCTTTAATAAATCTGTGGGTTTCTTTATTGATCACGTATATCACAGAGTTATGCTTCTCTGTATGGCAGTAAGCACTTACAAGTACATACTCATCCGTTACTGCGAGTCCCTGAGGTGTCATGGATGTGCATACCGCCTGTTTACTACCCTGTGCATTCAGGAATGTTCTGGTATATTTAAGTCCGGGAATAATATAAGTTCCGTACTCTTTCTCTTTTTTTCTGCCTTCAAAGGCAAATGTATTCAACTCCTCCTGCTGTGACAACATCTGAAGCTGTCCACGCAGTGAATATACCGCAGCATCCTGATTAGTTACCAGATATTTGGCAGGAGGCTCTGTTTTACCTCTGTATACAAAAGCATATCCCCAGAAAGCCAGCCCAAGTGCCAGTACAACCATCAACACTTTTACAGCCAGTCTCCGGATTTCTTTTTTCGTCTGTTTATTCATGTCTTACCCAAGTATGATGTCTTCAAACTTCCAGCTGATTTCCATGGGATTCATTGCCCACAGGGCTCCGCTGTAGCCCTCTTCCATATCCAGAAGCATACTGCTTCCCTCATCCATGGATATGGTTCTCAGATCCCGCGAAAGCCCTTCACCTGTCCATTTAATATATGCTTCCCGCAGCACCCATTGTTCAAAAAATTTCTGCTCCATATCCGGACCTTCCAGAATCTCGGCATACTGTGCCTCCGGCACCATGCGTCGGAGCATCCTTTCATAATTAGCCTTACGATGAACCTGAACATCAATTCCTACTTCCTGATCAGCAAGAATACATACCACATAATCTCCTGAATGGCTGATATTATAATGCAGAGACGGACGATAGGAAAAAAATGGTTTTCCATGTTCTCCCTCTGCTCTCGGTTCATACTTCAGATCAATGTTATATTCTTTCTTAAGTGCAGTTTCCAAAAGCTTCTCAGCAATCATATGCTCCATATGTGTGCCTGCATATTCTTCCCGTATCTTTGTATAGTAAATGACTCCTTTATTCATAGGCCTGTCTCCTCAAGAAACCGGGATGGCTCCCGTTCCTTCTCATACTGGCGTTTCACATAGGCAAGTACAAGTTTCTTTTTCGCTCTCGTCATACCCACATAAAACAATCTACGTTCTTCCTCCACTGCTTCTGCAAGAACTGCCTTACGGTAAGGGATACTTCCCTCATTGACGTTCAGAATATATACGATATCATATTCCAGCCCTTTCACTGCATGGAGCGTAGATATAGTCACTCCCTCTCTGTGATCCTGCTGTTTCCTTGCCTGTTCACTCAGTCTCTTCGTATATTCCTCTATGTAAGCCTGCCACTGCGCAAGAGTCTTCATTCCTTTTGCACTTTCGTGGATCCGGTCCAGAGTCTCAAGCAGTTCTTCTGGTTTTATTTTACGATACTGTGCATATTCACGCAAGTATTCTTCGAATCCCATTCCTTTTCTGATAAAATTAATCGCAGCAAAAGGGGAAAGAGTACCAAGAATCCTCAGATGCGTTTCCAGTGTGGTAATCCTGTCGCACATCCAGTCTTTGTCTTTATAATATTCCCGAAGTTCATTAAAATTAATCTGCGAACTGTTCAACGCTTCTCTGGAAATATAGCGATTTGGCCGGTTCATGATCTCCAGAAAATTCTTCCTGCTCCTGTCTCCTGCTGCCATTTCAAGATAAGCCAGAAGCGCCCGGCAGATCCAGTGGCGGAAAAGATTGGGAAGCTGTTCTTTCATTGTAAAAGGAACCTGATATTCCATCAGCACATTGATCAGACCTTCCGATTCCTGATTTGTACGAAGCAGGATTGCCGTATTCAGCAGATCCTCGCCGCGCTCCATTCTTTTTTTCAGTGCTGCCACCACGCACATATACTCTTCTCTTGGATTATCAAATTCCTTGCACGTCACAGGCATCCCTTCTTCATTTGGAGTATCCAGCTGCTTTTTGAAACGTCTGGTATTACATCCGATCACTTCCATGGCTGTACGCAGGATATTCTTACTGCACCGGTAATTCACATTCAGAAGGACTGTCTCCGCCTTTGGATAATCCTTTGTAAAATTTAACATAATCTCTGGTCTTGCGCCCCGGAAATGATAGATGGACTGGTCATCATCTCCTACAATAAACAGGTTATTGACAGGTGCCGCCAGCATCTGCAAAATCTTGTATTGTAAGCTGTTGATATCCTGAAACTCATCCACCAGAATGTAGACAAATTTTCTTCTCCATGCATTCAGGATATCCTGTCTCTGAGAAAAAAGTTCATAACAACAGAGGATCATATCATCAAAATCCAGCTTGCGTTTCGCCTTCAGAGCCTGCTTATAGCCATGAAAAATGTCCCTGAATATCTCATCCGAGCAACAGGATGCATAATAATGCTCCGGAGAAATACAGTTTCCCTTTACAACACTGATTTCCCTGGCAACTTCTTCAATGAAATCTCCCTCCTGAGCCATTTCCTGTCCATATTTCTCAGTCATCTCACGTAGAATACTGAATTTCTCTTCCTCAGAAAGAATATTGGCCGCACTCAGATGATAGGCCGCTTTCAAAATCCCATAAAAAATTCCGTGGAAAGTTCCAAAAGTCACTTCGCTTCTGTTCTGTCCCACGAATTTCAAAAACCGTTCTTTCATCTCTGTTGCCGCTGCTCTGGAAAAAGTTACAACCAAAATAGAAGAAGCCGGTATCTTCCCCTCATTGATCATGTATGCAGTTCTCTCCACAATAACGGAAGTTTTCCCCGAGCCGGGACCTGCCAGGACCATCATAGGTCCTGACAGGTGAGTGATTGCCCGAAGTTGAGATGGATTTCTCTTCATATTTATTTGCTTAATTTCTCAATAGCTGCCTTTACTCGTTTGATTGTCTCGTCTTTACCGATGATCTCCATGATCTCAGTAGCACCGGCCGGCGTCATCTGCTTGCCGGAAACAGCAGTACGCAGAGGCCACATTACATATCCGTTCTTATAACCATGCTCTTTTACAAATGCACTTAATGTTTCAAATAACGGATCATTTGTATAATCTTCCTGTTCTTCCAGAACCGGAAGTACTTCTTTTAATACTGTAAGAGAAGTCTCTTCATTTGTCTTCATTTTCTTATGGCAGTACATGGCGGAATCATATTCCGGTACTTCCTCAAAGAAGTCAATCAGAGCCGGAATGTCAGGGAATGTTTCGATTCTGGTCTGTACCATTCCTGCAATCTTTTTGAAGTTGTAGTCTTTCTTCAGAACTTCTTTCATATACGGAAGTGCTCTCTCATAGAATTCATCCGCATCCATTTTCTTGATATACTCACCATTCATCCAACGAAGTTTCGCAATATCAAATACTGCCGGAGATTTATTGATATGATGATAATCAAATACCTGTACCAGTTCATCCAGTGTAAAGATCTCTCTGTTGTCAGAAGGACTCCATCCGAGAAGTGCCACATAGTTGATGATTGCTTCTGAAACAAATCCCTGATCAAGCAGGTCTTCATAAGAGGAATGTCCACAACGTTTGGAAAGCTTCTGGTGTGTCTCATCTGTGATCAGCGGACAATGTACATAAACCGGGATATCCCATCCGAAAGCTTCGTAGATACGGTTGTATTTCGGAGCTGAGGAAAGATACTCGTTACCTCTTACTACGTGTGTGATTTCCATTAAATGGTCATCGATTACGTTTGCAAAGTTATAAGTTGGGTATCCGTCAGATTTGATCAGGATCAGATCTTCCAGTTCCTCATTGTTTACTGTGATATCTCCGTAGATTACATCATGGAATGTTGTAGTTCCCTCTGTTGGCATATTGAAACGGATTACGTGTGGTTCTCCTGCATCAAGACGACGCTGTACTTCTTCTTTGGAAAGTTTAAGGCAACGTTTGTCATAAATGGAAATCTCTTTTCCTGCCACAACACGTTTCATACCTTCCAGTTCTTCCTTCTTACAGAAACAGTAGTATGCATCACCCTGTTCTACTAACTGCTGTGCATATTTCAGATAGATCCCCTGTGCCTGACGCTCACTCTGAACATACGGTCCAAAGCCTTTGTCCTTGTCCGGACCTTCATCATGGAGAAGTCCTGTTTTTGCAAGAGTACGGTAGATAATATCTACAGCGCCTTCTACGTAACGTTCCTGGTCTGTATCTTCAATACGGAGGATGAAATCTCCGCCTTCATGTTTTGTAATAAGGTATGCATATAATGCTGTTCTTAAATTTCCAACATGCATTCTGCCTGTAGGGCTTGGTGCAAATCTTGTTCTGATCTTGGTCATAACTTTTTTCACTCCTGAATTTTTTATATATTCAAAATCTGTAAAAAAAGACCCTGCTTAAAAGCAGCGCCTTTCTACTTTCGGGTTTATTATACGTCAGAGGCTTTCTTATTTCAAGTCGGGATGTCATAAAATTTCAAAAATTTATTGTGGACGGGGACGCATGGGAAGCGCTAATGTCCGGAGGCTCAGTTTCAGAACCATTGTAGTTCTAGGCATTCGAAAAGCCGCTAAAAACATGAGCCGCTCTCTCAAACTCGCTCCGTTGCAGACTTCGCTCAGACAGTGAAACGATCGTCTCATAACGCGTCTTTCCCAATACCAAGAACTACAATGAACCTTCAAATTCGCCCCCGGACATTAGCGCTTCCCATGCTGACTATCAGCCAAATAACATATTTGCTATACAATATAGCCTGATTGCAGTTAAAACCTTACGAAATGATAAACTTATAATCAATAACCCTATTCCTTTACACTATCTAAATATAAACACCAAGAAAACATATGACAACATACAACAAAACAGCGCATAAAAATATTTTATTTCAGGTGCATTTGCAGGTATCTTAGATCTTCTTAGGCAAAAAAAATCTGCGTTATGAGACAGCAAGGTCACTGTCTGAGCGTCAGCGAGTTTGACCTTGATGACTCATGGTTTTAGCAGATTTTTTTCGCCTTAGAAGATCTTAGATGCCGAAACCGCACCTGAAATAAAATATTTTTATGCGCGTCCCTTTTGAGAATCACAATCTACATTCTGCGAAACCTTTCATATCTTTCCTGCGCAATCTGTTCTCCACTCTTACCAGAGTGCTTCACCAGAAACTGTTTCATTCGGATTTTCATGTATTCTACGATTTCCGGTAAATTTTCCTCGCTTGCAGGATATTCCTCTGGTATGATGCGTTCGATGATTCCCAGTTCTTTCAGATGAGCCGCCGTTACTTTCATAACCTCCGCAGCTTCCGGTGCCTTCCTGCTGTCTTTCCAGAGAATGGAGGCGAAACCTTCTGGTGAAAGGATGGTGTAGGTTGCATTTTCCATCATCCAGACTTCATTGCCGACCGCCAGTGCAAGTGCGCCGCCGCTGCCGCCTTCACCAATTACGATAGAAAGCACCGGCACTTTCAGATCTGACATTTCCAGTAAATTTCGTGCAATGGCTTCTCCCTGTCCGCGTTCTTCTGCTTCCAGCCCGCAGAATGCTCCCGGAGTATCTACAAACGCAATAACTGCACGCCCGAACTTCTCTGCCTGTTTCATCAAACGGAGTGCTTTCTTATAGCCCTCCGGCGACGGCATTCCAAAGTTGCATCTGATATTTTCTTTTGTAGTGTGTCCTTTGCGGATTCCGATCACGGTGACGGGTTGTCCGTCCAGTGTGGCGATGCCGCCGATGATGGCGTTGTCGTCTTTGACTCCTCTGTCACCGTGGAGTTCCATGAAGTCGTCAAAGATTGTATCAATATATTCCGCTGCAGATGGTCGGTCACTGCTTCTGGCAATCTGAACTCTGTCCCAGGCTGTGAGATTCTTTGGTCTCCTCTGTTTTTTCTTTTTGCCAAAGGTGTCGAATGCCCTTGCTGCAGTTTCCTGTGGGAATTCCCCATATTTTTCTCCGGAGTTGTGTAGTTTCAGGATCAGCGAAAGCGTATCCCGCATGGAGCCTCGTTCTACAATTCCATCAAGGAAACCATGCTCCAGAAGAAACTCCGGTCTCTGGAAGCCTTCCGGGAGTTTCTGGCCTATGGTCTGTTCAATAACTCTTGGGCCTGCAAATCCGATCAGCGAACCTGGTTCTGCAAGGATAATATCTCCAAGCATGGCGAAGCTTGCAGTAACTCCGCCCGTGGTCGGGTCTGTCAGTACGGATGTGTAAAGAAGTCCTGCTTCGGAGTGGCGTTTGATGGCTGCAGAGGTCTTTGCCATCTGCATCAGTGACACGATTCCCTCCTGCATTCTGGCACCGCCGGAACAGCAGAACAAGATGACCGGAAGGCCCTGTCGTGTGGCTTCTTCAAATGAACGGGTGATTTTTTCTCCCACTACATAGCCCATGGACGCCATCAGAAATCTTGCATCCATAGCTCCGATCACACTGCGGATACCGCCGATCGTAGCTTCTCCGATGAGGATTGCTTCATCCATCTTTGTTTTCTCTTTCAGGTCTTCGATCTTCTGCGGGTAGTCCGGATAATCCAGTGGATTGCTGTTTTCTATTCCTGTAAACCACTCTTTGAAACTCCCCTTGTCTGCGATCATCTTAATGCGGCGTTTTGAGCTGATTCTGAAATATCCCCCGCATTTCGGGCACACATAGGCGCTGGATATTACATCTTCTCTGTAAACCATTTCTCCGCACTTCGGACATTTGATCCATAAACCCTCAGGTACGGAAACAGATGCGGACTGTTTGTTCCGCTGTTCTGAAACTGTCTTCTTAAAAAATCTTTTCAAGTCTGCCATTAAAATCCTGCTCCTTTATGTAACCCAATTCTCTATTATTTCAAGCACTATATTTATCAATACATACTGTCATTTTGCCAACAGTTACCCTTCAACAATTTTTTTACAGGTCTGGATAATGCTGAGGAATGAAATCCGTAGTAATGTTTCCCTCCTGGAAGTCCGGCTGGTTCAGCAGTTCGTAGAGGAAGTCTACATTCGTCTTTACCCCTTCGATCGCAACTTCTCCCAGTGCGCTGATCATCTTCCGGATGGCGCTGTGACGGTCTTTATCATAGACGATGATCTTAGCGATCATGGAATCGTAGTATGGCGGGATTGTGTAGTCATTGTAGACTGCTGTATCTACGCGGATTCCATTTCCGCCGGGCAGATGCAGATCTGTGATCCTGCCAGGACATGGCATGAAATGTCTCTCAGGATCTTCAGCATTAATCCTGCATTCCATGGCATGACCACGAATTTCTATATCTTTCTGCTGAACACTTAACGGTTCACCTGCTGCAATACGGATCTGCTCTTTGATCAGATCTACGCCTGATACAAACTCCGTCACCGGATGTTCCACCTGAATTCTGGTGTTCATTTCCATGAAGTAGAATTCTCCGGACTGATCCAGGAGGAACTCTATAGTTCCCGCACTTTCATAGCCTGCTGCTTTTGCAGCACAGACTGCGGTTTCTCCCATTTTTTTTCGCATTTTGTCGGAAATTGCGATGCATGGAGATTCCTCGATCATCTTCTGGTGACGTCTCTGAACAGAACAGTCACGCTCTCCAAGATGAATTACGTTTCCATATTTGTCTGCAAGAATCTGCACTTCCACGTGTCTCGGATTTTCTACAAAACGTTCCAGATACATCGTGTTGTCAGAGAAAGAATGGACAGATTCCTGCTGTGCTGTCTCGAATAATTGGGCAAATTCCCGCTCATTTCTTGCTACTCGCATTCCTTTTCCGCCGCCACCTGCAGAAGCCTTGATCATAACCGGAAAACCGATTTCTTTTACTGCTTTCTGTGCTTCTGCTACTGTGTAGACCGGCTCTTTCGTGCCTGGGACTACCGGAACTTTGGCTTTACGCATAGTATTTTTTGCCTCGGATTTATTTCCCATTCTGGAAATAACTTCTGCAGACGGGCCGATAAATGCTACGTTGCATTTCTCACACATTTCCACGAAACGGCTGTTCTCTGACAGAAAACCGAAGCCCGGATGGATAGCTTCTGCGTTTGTGGCGATAGTTGCGCTTAAGATCCGTTCCATATTCAGATAACTGTCTGTGGACTGTGCTTTACCAATGCAGACTGCTTCATCCGCAAGCTGCGTGTGCAGGGCATCTCTGTCTGCTTCTGAGTATACGGCAACTGTGCGGATTCCCATTTCACGACACGCACGGATGATGCGCACTGCGATCTCGCCACGGTTGGCGATCAAAATTTTTCCAAACATTTGTTATGCTCCTACTGCAAAAGTCAGTTCTGCGATCACTGCTACCTTACCGTCCTGGTTTGTGGCTTTTGCTCTGCCGACTCCCATCGGACCTTTTTCTTTTATAATCTCTACCTCAAGTGTAAGAGTGTCACCCGGAACTACTTTATTCTTGAATTTCGCATTGTTGATGGATGCAAAATATGCGATTTTTCCTTTATTCTCCGGTTTGCTCAGGATTGCAACTGCGCCGGTCTGGGCAAGTGCTTCAATGATCAGGACTCCAGGCATGATTGGTTCCTGTGGAAAATGGCCGGCAAACTGTGGCTCATTGTAAGTGATGCATTTCTTTCCTGTTGCTTTTACGCCCGGAACCAGATCTTCGATTGTGTCGATCAGGAGGAACGGGTGTCTGTGGGGAATAATTTCCATGATTTCTTTTGTTGTAAGCTTCATATTCTCTGTCTGTTACTGTTTCTGTCAGTTTGATGTAAATAACTCTGTACAGGTTTCCTTCAGTAACATTGCCTCCTTATCTTTTTTCTCTATTCTATCACAAACATTGGCTGTCCGAACTCTACCATCTGTTCATTTTCCACCAGAATTTGTCTGACTGTGCCGTCAAATTCTGATTCAATCTCGTTCATCAGTTTCATCGCCTCTACGATACCGAGAACCTGTCCTTTGCTTACTTTGTCTCCGACTTTTACGAACGGGGCGCTGTCAGGGGATGAAGCTGCATAGTAGGTTCCTACAAGCGGAGATTTCACTACATTTCCTGTGAGTTCTTTGGCATCGGTTATTAAAGCATTGTCTGCCTGATTCTGTACAGTAGATGATACAGCAGACTGCATCACTGGCTGTACCATCGACTGATACTGGACTGCTAATGCTGCATCTGCATTTGCTGCAACCTGCTGTACAATTGTTTTTTCTGCTGACATGGATATATTTAAATTTCCGTCCTGCAGATTGAATTGTGTCAGATTTGAATCGCTGACTGCATGAATCAGTTCTAATATATTTGCTAATTCCATTTATGTCCTCCTGCCCGAATCAGCTAATATTCAGGCTGTCTGTAAAATCAGTCTTCGTATTTCTTAATAAGTAAAGATGCATTATGTCCGCCGAATCCCAGGGAATTTGACAGTGCATATTTAATATCCATTTCAACCGGACCATTTCCTACATAATCCAGATCACATTGTTCATCCGGTACCTGATAACCAACAGTCTGGTGAATCAGGCCTTCCTGAAGTTCTTTTACACAGGTGATCACTTCTACAGCACCGGCTGCCCCCAGAAGATGGCCTGTGATGGATTTGGTGGAGTTTACTTTCATTTCCTTTGCATGCTCGCCGAATGTCTTCTTGATGGCAATGGTCTCGAATAAATCGTTGTGATGTGTGCTTGTGCCGTGAGCATTTACATACCATACATCATTTGTGGAAATGCCTGCTTCTTTTACTGCAAGTTCCATAGCTTTGGCTGCACCGGAACCGTCTTCTGCAGGGGATGTGATGTGGAACGCATCACCGGTTGCACCGTAACCTACAACTTCAGCAAGGATCTTTGCACCTCGGGCTTTTGCATGTTCCAGTTCTTCCAGAACTACGACACCTGCACCTTCACCCATAACGAAACCGCTTCTTTCTTTGTCAAAAGGAATAGAGCATCTCTTCGGATCTGTGGAAGATGTCAGGGCTGTCAGGGCTGCGAAACCACCAAAACCTGTTGGTGTGATAGCAGCTTCTGTTCCGCCTGCGACCATTACGTCTGCATCAGACCACTGGATGGTTCGATACGCTTCACCAATGCTGTGAGTTCCTGTTGCGCAGGCAGTTACAACGTTGATGTTCTTTCCACGAAGTCCGAACTGGATGGATACATTTCCTGATGCCATGTTGGAAATCAGTAATGGGATCATCAGTGGATTCAGTCTGCCCGGACCTTTTGTTTCCAGAATTTCGCAGGATTTTTCTACTACCTGCATGCTTCCGATGCCGCTTCCTACGCTGCATCCTACACGGAACGGATCTTCTTTTGTCATATCAAGGCCAGACTGCTCAATGGCTTCTTTTGCTGCTGCAACTGCATACTGGCTGAAAAGTTCCATACGTTTGGCAGATTTGAAATCCATGTAATCTTTTGCATTGAAGTTGTTGATCTCTGCTGCCATATGTGCTCTGTATTTGGTTGTGTCAAAGCGGGTTACTTCTGCGAAATTTGTTTTGCCTTCTTTTACACTGTTCCAGAATTCCTCTACATTTAAACCTACAGGAGTGATAGCTCCCATACCTGTGATCACTACTCTTCTCATTTTAATCTCCTTGTCTGTTTATACGTTCATGCCGCCATCTACGCTGATGACCTGGCCTGTAATATAATCTGCTTTGTCTGATGCCAGAAATACTGCTGTATTCGCAATATCTTCCGGCTTTCCGAAACGCCCCAGAATGATCTGTTTACATGCATTTTCTTTCAGTTCTTCGGAAAGTATTTCCGTCATCTCTGTATCTACGAATCCCGGTGCAATGGCATTTACTGTGATGCCGCGACTGCCAAGTTCTCTTGCCATTGTCTTTGTCAAACCGATGACTCCCGCTTTGGATGCTGCATAGTTTGCCTGTCCTGCATTTCCAAGGATTCCGGAAACAGAAGAAATGTTGATGATCTTTCCGCTTCTCTGTTTCAGCATCTGGCGAGCACTGTGACGAATGGTATTAAATGTGCCTTTCAGGTTTACATTTAATACGGAATCAAAATCTTCTTCTTTCATTTTCATGATCAGACCATCTTTAGTAATTCCAGCGTTATTTACCAGAATGTCCAGATGTCCGTATTCTTTTACTACATCTTTGATCATGGCTTCGCAAGCTTCAAAATCGCTTACATTGCATTTATATATAGAAGCTTTTCCACCATTTTCTTCAATGGTTTGTTTTACTTCTTTTGCCCGTTCTTCGGAACCATTATAATTGACGATCACCTCTGCTCCCTCTTTTGCAAGCGCAATGGCGATGGCGCGTCCGATTCCGCGTCCTGCACCTGTGACAAGTGCCACTTTATTCTTCAGCATTTACAGACAACTCCTTTCTTACTGCTTCCAGATCCTCTGTTTTCTCTATATGTAAGGCTTTTACATTTCTGTTGATTTTCTTAAGAAATCCGGTCAGAGTTTTTCCTGGTCCTATCTCAATAAATGTATCTACACCATCGCTGATCATCTGCTCTACGCACTGCTGCCAGCGCACGGAGGAAGATACCTGTTTTACAAGAAGTTCTTTAACCTGTTCCGTCTCTGTCACGTTCTGTGCGGTTACATTTGTTACATACGGAATAGTGAACTTCTGAATCTCCACATCTTCCAGAGCCTGTTCAAGTTTCTCTCCTGCTTCTCTCAAAAGTCCGCAGTGAAAAGGGCCACTGACTTTAAGCGGGATTACACGTCTTGCGCCGGCTGCTTTTAAGGCTTCTCCTGCTGCAGCAACTGCTTTCTCTTCTCCTGTGATCACAATCTGTCCGGGGCAATTATAGTTTGCAATGGATACAATCCCTTCCGTCTCCTCGCAGATTTTCTCAATGAGTTCTGCATCTGTTCCAAGGACTGCTGACATTGCACCGCCTGTCGGATATGCCTCCTGCATCAGGATTCCTCTTTTTCGCACTACTGCAAAGGCATCCTCTTCTGTCATTACTCCGGAAGCTACAAGTGCACCGTACTCTCCAAGACTTAATCCGGCATTTACCTGAGATGTGATCCCGGATTCCTCTACAGCTCTTAGTATAGCGATTTCTGCTGCCAGCATGGCAATCTGTGTATATTCTGTAATATTTAAGTTCTCATTTTCTTCAAAACACAAAGCTTCCACATCAAGACCGGACGCTTTAGATGCTCTGTCAAACACTTCACGGCATACAGGATATTTCTCGTAAAAATCCTTTGCCATACCTGTGTACTGTGCGCCCTGTCCTGGGAATACAAATGCAATTTGTGACATATCTGATTCCTCTCTATTGTTCTTGTTTCAAATTATTTTATTTTAAAATATTTTGATATTCAAATTATAGTGTCAAAAAATTTCTCCCGGGAGCCATTTCCGACTCCAGGGAGGTTATAAATTAAGCTTCTACGCCTTTATCTTTCAGGTAATCCATAACAGCACCAACTGTTGTTAAGTCTGTAAGGTCTTCTGCCGGGATCTCAATGTTGTATTCGTCTTCCAGAGCCATAACCAGTTCAAAGAGGTCAAGGGAATCTGCTCCAAGGTCATCCTTGAAAGATGTGTCAGCATTAATCTCTGCTGCGTCACAATTTAACTGTTCTGCGATCATTTCACTCATTTTTTCTAACATAGTTCTCTTCTCCTTTAATTCAAGTCCCGGACTGTCTGTATTCCGGATATTACTTGTTTCTTTAATATTTTATTAAGCGGTAAACATCCGCTTCATTTTTCTTCTAACCGAACAATTGATTTACTGTTTGTTCTGTCTGACACACCTAAATCGTGTTCAATTACTTTGATGTTCAAAGTATATATTCTTCACTTCTGTTTGTCAAGCACTATTTTATTTAATTTTGCTGTGATCTTTTTGCGTTATTCTTCAAACCGGATCTGCCTTGCCACACTCAGTGCAAGGCCCATCTCCGCCATAAGAAACAGAACCGACGTACCGCCGTAACTGATAAATGGTAATGTAACACCTGTATTCGGCATGAGATTTACAACAACTGCGATGTTCAGAATAACCTGCAGTGCAATATGAATAAAGATTCCGCTGACCATCAGTGAACCAAACATATCCGGAGCATTCTGTGCGATAAAGAACAGTCTATATAGCAGATAGGCATACAGCATCAGCACGATAAGTCCTCCAAAAATGCCAAGTTCCTCACATATGATCGAGAAGATCATATCATTCTGAGCCTCAGGTACACTTCCAAGCTTCTGGATACTGTTTCCAAGCCCTCTGCCAAAAAAGCCCCCTGAACCAATGGCATATAATGCCTGAATCGTCTGATATCCCCAGGTATCCGCGTAATCCTCAGGGTGAAGCCATACCATAATTCGTCTCAGACGGAAACTTCCGCTGCCATCAACACTTGCAGTAGCATTCAGGAATATGACTCCGATCACCCCCACTGCAATTACCACACCTGCGATGATAACAAAGATTCTTGTATCAGGATGCGCTACAAATATCAGTCCCGCAGTAATGCAGAAAATAATGATCGCAGTACTCAGGTTATCTGTAAATACATATGCAACAAGTGCAAGTAATGCTCCTGCACCGCCAAGCACCATACATCCTTTTAAAGTACGAACCTTCTTTCCCATATGCACGATCATATATGGCAGACATACAATAACTGCGATCTTGGCAATTTCTGCCGGCTGAAATTGGATCGGTCCCAGATTAAGCCATCTCTGTGCACCGTTTGCAGACTGTCCCAGCGGAGTTTTTACCAGCATCATCAATGCCAGCGCGGCCAGATACAGGATTGTAGCAAAGCGGTTCAGTATATGATAATTGATTCTCGAAATAACCAATGCCATAATGATACATGCCACACTGATCATTGCCTGCTTCTTAAAGAAAAACATATCATCCCCGTATTTTAATTCAGCGGTATATGAACTTGTACTGTACAACATAATAAGGCCGAAACAGGTCAGCAATACAATAACCGCCACAAGACTGTAATCATAATAATCAACCTTTGCTTTCCGGCGCGCCCCGCTTCTGGAGGATGAAGCTGTATAAGATTGCTTTCGTGATTTTGTATTTTGCATTTAATCACCTGTCGCTTTCTAAAATATCATTTTCACCAATCAGAGAATATCTCTTCTGATACCAGAAGTCAAGCAGAATCATTCATCTGATTTGTTTCCGGATCACTTTTTTTACTTCCGGGTATTCCTTCCCGGTAATCATTCTTTTTCATTATATCAGAAAGCTTATACATAAGCAATGGGACAGTTGTCTGATACACCTGCCCCATTTAATCGTAATACCAGTACATCGAATATTAAGTAACCGCCATATTGACTTGCCTTAATTTTCAATATACCAGCTGTTTACTTTGTTTTCAACAGCATAAAGTTTGAATCTGTTATTCTTCATCATCAGCAATCTCAATCGGATCGGATTCAAAGATAAATTTAACATTTCCGTCCATATCACTGGATCTGTCTGTAAATGTTGTATACATTACATCATCAGACTGGATTGCTTCAAATCTGTCGAGGATATCCTGAAGATCTCCGTTTACTGTATCATCCAGTTTCTTGATACCTTCTTTGTAGAATTTCTTCTGACCTTTATTTAATTCTTTCGCACCGTCATTGAGCTCTTTGATTCCATCCTTAAGCTGGTCACTTCCATCTGACAGTTCATTTGTTCCGTCAAGCAATGTCTGTGTTCCGGAAACAAGGCTGCCTGTTCCGGATGCAAGTGTCTGTGCTCCGGATGCAAGTGTCTGTGCTCCGGATGTAAGCTGAGATGCTCCGCTGTTTAATGTAGAGCTGTTAGAAGAGAGCTGAGATGCTCCGCTGTACAATGCTCCGCTGTTAGAAGCAAGTGTAGCTACACCGCTTGTAAGCTGACCTGTTGCAGAGCTGATCTGTGACATACCGCTCGTCAGGCTCTTTCTTGCACTCTTAAGAGTCTTTGCACCTTTTAACAGTGCCTGTGCATTAGCATTGTTCTCACCCTGAAGCTGTGTGATTCCGGCTGTTAATGTTTTGCCTGAACTCAAAAGTGTGTCTGCTCCTGAAATCAGCTGCTCTGTGCTGGCTTTTGCAAGGTTCTCATATCCGTTCTGCAGAGATTTGTTTGCTTCTGTAAGCTGAGCAGATCCGGCCTTAAGCTGCTCAATACCCTCTAACATCTCCGGTAACTGTTCACCAAGCTCAGTAAACAGAGTATTCATGCCGTTTACACCTTTGGCAAGTTCTGTTCCCATAGCAGAGAGCTGATCTCCGCTGGATGTTAATGTTTCATCATTTGCAGTCAGCTGTTTTGCACTCGCATCAAGCTGGTCTACTGTTTCTTTCACGCTCTTTAATCCTGTACTTAATGCCTGTAACTGCTGCTGAAGCTGTTCAACACCGTTGTTTACTGTTTCTCCTTCTGAATCTGCTGTTGCTGCCGCACTGTCTGCGGATGCTCTCAGGCTGCTTGCAGCTGCCTGTAATGCAGATGTATCAGGTGCAGATGCTGTAACTGTGGATGCATCAATATTAGATGCACTTTCCTCTGCTGACTGAATTGATCCCAATGCACCACTTACAGCTGCTTCCACTGCTGCTGCAGTCGCATCATCCATATTGCTGTAATCAATATTATTTAAAGCAGATTCTGCCGCTTCAAGCTTGCTGCTTACAGCTGCAACACCTGCATTTACAGAAGATGCATCTACAGAAACATTTGAAGCATCACTGATCCAGGATTCAATAGCATCTGCCTGGCTGTTCATCACATCTGCGCTTTCATTTAACTTATTTGCCATCGCCTGTGCACTTTCCTGTACAGATGCTGTCTGAGAACCTGACATATCATTCAACGCACTCTGAAGTTTTGACAGACCTGCTGTAAGCTGCTCTACTCCTGCAACATATTCTTTTACTTTAGATGTATAGGAAGTAACTCCTGTTGTATAAGCAGTTACGTTCTGACTAAACTCAGAAATCTGTTTTGCATCAATCGAAGATGAAAGTGCTGACATTTTATCCACAGCAGTCTGAATTCCGTTCACAGCTGAATCAATTCCAGGAGTCATCTGTCCGATTCCCTCAACAAGACTCTTGATGCCGCCTACATACTGGCTCACACCGCCTGCAAGCTGATTAGCTCCTGCAATGTACTGCTGCATTCCATCTGTCAAAGTAGTCGCACCGTTTACATAGTTCTGTACACCGCCTGCAAGCTGATTACCGCCTGCAACGTATGCATTAACACCATCTGTAAGGCTCTTCATTCCGGCTTCATATTCTGACATCTTGCTGTCCAGTGTATCTACCCCTGCAGTATACTGTTTGATTCCGTCAGAAAGTGTATCTGCTCCTGATGTATAAGAAGAAACTCCACTGCTTAATGACTCTGCTCCTGTGCTTAAAGTCTGTGCTCCTGTACTTAACTGTTTCGCACCGTCATCCAGTTCTTTTGCACCATCGTTAAGATCACCGACACCGGATTTGAGAGTTCCGATTCCATCATAGAACTCTTTATATTTATCATTCAATGTACTGGTTCCATCATAGAGATCCTTGGTTCCGTCTACCAGTTTTACTGCTGCATCTGTCAGATCTTTCATGGAATCTTTCAGATCATCCAGTCCGTCGATGTTATCCAGATCAATATCGCTGAAGATATCTGACATAGCTACCGTAAATGCAGAACTCATCTCGCAGTCTGTAACATCTGCTTCCATTGTGAAACCTTCCGGAATATCTACGTCATCTGCAATATCAGAGGACAGATCAAGACTCTCTTTCATTCCAGGCATTCCAAGACCTACTACAATATTTCTGCTTCCATCAGAAATCACCTTACCGTTATCTACAGTTACATTACTAAAATTATCTGTAGAAAGAATCATTCCGGTTACCATAACAAATGGGGAATAGATCTCTGCATTCTTTCCATTTACTTTCTTAGTTGTCTTGGAAGTATTGGTATAAGTCACTTCCATTTTGAAGTGACCGGTTTTTCCAGCCAGGTCATCCGGTGAAATTTCTGTTCCGTCCAGATAATATTTGATTTCTACAGAAACCGGGAGATCTTTGTCAGTTTTTCCCTGATAATAAATATCTTTTCCGTCTGTATTCCATGTCAGGTTATCACCGTTCTGTGTAAAAGTTTCATCACCTTTTACATTCTTGATATCTGTCAGATCGGAAGTATCTTTGATCTCAGATCCTGAACTGTCTCCTGAATTCTTCAGCCAGTTAGATACGGTAACATCTGTTACATCTCCGGCTGCTGTTGTATTTACATAAACAGTCTCTTCCTTCTGAACTCCACTGTCACTTGTTGAAACAGCTGCCATTACAGTACCTGCTCCAAGAACTACGGCCATTCCTGCTGCAAGTGATGCTGCAGCTGCTTTCTTTCTGTTTCTGTTCATAATAGATTACTCCTTTATATTCTATCTTTCTACAATAGGCTTCTTTATATAATTCTATGTTCTTTATTTTTTCTTCTCTTCTGCCGTTTTCTTCTTGATAAATCCAATAGATGTATGGCAGATGAGCGGATCAAATATCATAAACATTGCAGGCAGTACCAGCAGTACAACTAAAGTACTGATAACTGCACCACGTGAGAGCAGGTTTGTGATACTTCCGATCATATCAACCTGTGTGTAAAGGCCAACACCGAAAGTTGCTGCGAAGAAACTGCATCCACTGATCACTATGGACTTCATTGAAGTCTTATGTGCAATGGCAATGGATTCTTTCTTGCTCTTTCCAAGGCCTCGCTCTTTCTGATATCTGCTGGTCATCAAAATCGCATAGTCAACAGTTGCACCCAGCTGGATACAGCCGATAACGATACTTGCTACGAATACGACTTCTTTTCCCTGATAATATGGAACAGACATATTAACGAAGATCGCGAACTCAATAACTGCAACCAGAATAAATGGAAGAGAAATTGATTTGAATACGACCATGATAATAACAAAGATCGCCAGGATGGAAACTGTATTTACAGTCTTTAAGTCTACATCTGTTACGTCCTGTAAGTCTTTTGTCAGAGGTGCCTCACCGATCACCATGGATTCCGGGCTGTAGCCTTTTACAATTTTCTGGATCTCATCGATCTGGTTGTTGACCTCGTCCGTCGCTGTCTTATACTCAGAACAGATAAATTCCATTTCATATTCATCGCTCTCCAGCATCTTCTTCAGATCACTTGGGATCATGGTATCCGGGAATGCGGCACCTACGAAGGAATCCATTCCAAGTGCCCATTTCACACCGTCAACATCTTTGATCTGGTTGAGCATTTCTGTCTTCTCTTTTGACGTCAGTCCCTTCTTTAATAATACCATATGTACATTGTTCATATTAAAGGTATCCTGAAGTTTTGCGTTTGCCACATTACTGTCCAGGGTAGAAGGAAGTGATTTATCAATATTATAGTAGTTTTTCAGATTGTTGTTTCCATGGATAGCCGGGAAAAGCATTACCAGGAAAATGATCAGCCATACTTTATAATGTTTGGTAATAAATGCTGATGCTTTGTCAAAGCTTGGAAGCAGCGGCTTATGTGTTGTCTTCTCAATTGCTTTGTCAAAGGTAAGTACCAGAGCCGGAAGTAAGGTTACGCAACATAAAACGCCGATAATAACTCCCTTTGCCATTACGATACCCATATCACGTCCAAGTGCGAAGGTCATAAAGCAAAGTGCAATAAATCCGGCAACTGTTGTAATAGAACTTCCGATTACAGATTTGAAAGTTGCGTTGATAGCATGTGCCATAGCTCTCTCTTTATCACCTTCAAATCGTTTCTTATTCTCCTCGTAACTGTTCAACAGGAAAATGGAATAGTCCATGGTAACACCTAACTGAAGGACTGCAGTCAGCGCCTGAGTGATATAGGAAATCTGACCAAGGAAAATGTTACTTCCAAGGTTGTATAAAACTGCTACGCCGATGCAGAGCAGGAAGAGTACCGGAACAACCAGAGAATCCATTGCAAGAAGCAGTACTACTAATGAGAGGCAGGATGCAATGACAACATAAATCGGCATTTCCTTGAGTGCGATCTGTTTAATATCAGTAACAATACCTGTCATTCCGCTGACAAAGCAGTTCTCAGAAGTTATCTTACGGATTTCTGTTACTGCATCCATGGAAGTTTCAGATGATGTTGTATTGTCAAACAGTGCGATCATCATTGTTGCATTCCCATTAAAAAATGCATCTCTTAAGTCCTTTGGAAGCATCTCTACAGGAACGGAAACATCCAGAACACTGTCATACCATAAAACTTTCTTTACATGGTCTACTGCTTCTATTTTTTCTTTCAGAGCAGCCACATCTTTGAGTTCCATGTCTTCCACGACTATCATGGAAAACGCTCCCATTCCAAACTGGTCTACCATGATATCCTGGCCCTCAACTGTTTCCAGGGTATCCGGCAGGTAACTTAATACATCATAATTAATTCTGGTTGCAGCCATACCGAGATATGCCGGAATCAGTAATACAATTCCGATGATAATGATCAGTATTTTGTGTTTTGCAATCCACTTTCCTACCTTAATCATTTTTCTCTCCTTTTCTTTTTTCCTTATTGATACTGTTTAATCATTCTATGACCAACAGTCATTTTTTATCTCATGAAATGTTATATACCAAAACTGACTGTCAGTCAATCAACATTCTTCACAAATTGTCTAAATTTTTTCGGGTTAAAAATGTAATATTGACTTTTGGTCACTTTTGTTTAAAATAAAAGATAACAGATAACTGGAGGAGGGAGAATCTGTTATGGGAAAACTGGAAGTGAATAAAAAAAAGAAAAAAGACGCTTTGTTTAATACAGCTTTCGATCTTTTTACTACAAAGGGGCTAACCAAAACTACAATTTCAGATATTGTGAATCAGGCTGGCGTTGCCAAGGGTACCTTTTATCTATATTTCAAAGACAAGTATGATATCCGTAATAAACTTGTATCTCACAAGACATGTGAGCTGTTTTTCCATGCACACGAAGCTCTGCAGAATGCTCATATCACCGAATTTGACCAGCAGGTACATTTCATTGTTGATTATATTCTCACTGAACTCGATCAGGACCGGACGCTCCTTCTGTTTATTTCCAAAAATCTCGCATGGGGCGTATTCAAAGGTGCCTTTGAAGAGAAAATGCCTGATGACGAATATAACTTTTATCAGTCCTATCTGGACATGCTGGCTCAGAACGGGCTTCATTACAAGAACCCTGAACTGCTTCTTTTTACGATCATTGAGCTGGTAGGTTCCACGTGCTACAGTTGTATTCTGTATCAGCAGCCTGTACCTATGACTGAATACCGTCCTTATCTGCATAAAACAATTACAGGGATTATGGAGACATTTTCTCAGAATAATACCACCTGCGACACTCTGCCGCCGGTATCCTCCATCGATCACAGTGCATAAATAAAAGCTCCGGAAATCAGAAATTATATCTGAATATTCCGAAGCTTTTTTATTTCTGTTCTTATTCTTTTCCTGTTGTCATATACTGTCTGAGTACACCTGCCACATTGCTGATCGGCATAGTCTGTAACCATACATGGCCAGGACCTGTTACCTCTGTATTAAATACACCCTCACCGCCGAAAAGCATATTCTTTACTCCCGGCACTGTTACGATTTCCATCTGACAGCTTGCACTCATTGCCGCAAGATGCCCGGTATCGATCACAATCTTCTGACCTGCTTTTAACTCATATTCCACAACATGTCCGTCAAATTCAGCAAACAGAGTTCCGTTTCCCGAGAATCGCTGCATGATAAATCCCTCGCCTCCAAAGAGCCCTGCGCTGAATTTTCTGCTGAAATGTACAGAGCAGTCAACTCCCGCTTCACTGGCAAGAAACGCTGATTTCTGTGCTATGATCTCATTTTCCGGTGTGATATTAAATGCACGGATCGAGCCCGGAAAACAGGATGCAAATGCGATCATTCCACTGCCACCAATTGCTGTGTAAATGTTCTGAAACATTTTCTCTCCCGAAAACATACGTCCGAACATCTTTCCGATCCCACCGTTAGAAGTCGTCTCCATTTTCATATTCGGCGACATCCATGACATTCCGCCACCCTCTGTCACGATCTTTTCTCCACCATCCAGATAGCAGATCACTACCGGCAATGTATCACCTTTAATTTCATATCTCATATACTTTGCTCCTTTCCCCCTGCCTAATCTTAATATTGCCTTTCGCAATTGAAGCAGGTGACTTACTTGATTCGGTTAAAAGCATTTACTGCAGGGACCATATCCCATAGCTTCTGCTTCAGATTGTGTTACCTCTCTGGCAGTATCAGGATTCATTCTTCCGCAATTGGGAATCCTGTGATATTTTTCACCTGTTGCGGGGATCCATACCATGTTTCCATAAGACTGTTCCTGTGTTTCTTCCTGTATCTGATTCTGTGTCTGTGCCGGTTCCTGTTCAGAAACAGCAGATCCATCCTGATACTGAGCAGCATCTCCGGAAGTATAATCATTGCATGGGTCCTGTGACCAGGAAATTGTTGTTCCGTCAGATAAGGCAACAATCGTTCCCTGCTTATCTGTCCGGAATACCGGAATCTCCATATCTGACAAACGTCCCATCGTCTCTGCTGACGGATGATTATACTGATTGTTGACTCCACAGCTTATTACAGCATAAGACGGTGAAGTTGCCTCAAGGAAATCCCATGTAGTTGAGCTTGCTGATCCATGATGCCCCACAGAAAGGACATCACAGTCAAGGTTCATTCCCGTACTGATCATATCCTGCTCACTGGTTTCCTCTGCATCTCCGGTAAAAATAAAGCTGTTTGAACCATTCTCAAGTTTGATCACCAAAGAGTTATCATTACTGTTCTGGCTGATACCATCCGGTGCAAGAACCGTAAAGCTTCCGGTCCCGAAGTCAAAAGTATCACCTACAGACGGATACTGCACGATGATCGCATTTGCAGTGGCAGTATTCATAAAAGTATTAAACAGATTTGACGTATGAACGTAATCCGGTCCGAAAACATTGCTCACTTCGAAACTGTTCAGGCACTTTACAAGACCGCCAAGGTGATCCTCATCATAATGAGAAGAAATCATATAGTCAATGGTCTGTACATTCTGCTGCTGTAAATAAGATACAACCTGATCCGCATGACTCTGATCTCCACCGTCATACAAAAGATTCTGTCCACCGGACTGTACCAGAATCGCATTACCCTGACCCACATCAAGGAAATGAACTGCCATCTCTCCTCCTGATGCCGCATTCACTATTAACGCTGAATGCGGAACCAGTGTAAACAGCAGAAGAAATAATGATAAAATTAGTGATTGTAATTTTCTTTTCATATGTAAATTCTCCTGATTATCTAATTATATATTATATTGCAGAGTTCAAAAGATTACTGTTTTCCTTCAGAATAATGGCACAGAATCATAACGTCAAAAAACTCTGAAACAGTTATTACTTTATAACTCAAATGTTTCCAGATCATCCGGAATCAGAAGATTTCCTTTGTAATATTGTCTGCCCTCTTCTGTATAAAGTTCTTTTCGTCTGGAAATATTTTTGTCTTCTGTATGATAAAGGATCAGATTATCTACATTCAGATCCTGAGCAAGCTGACATGCATCTTTCACTGTAGAATGATGTTTCTCATAAGGTTTGAACTTGTCTGCCTGAGAAAACAGGCAAAATGCTTCGTGGAGAAGCCATGTACTGTTTACTGCATACTTATGCTCACATTCATTATACGGCTCATCTCCGCAGCAAGTCAGTTTCTTCCCGTCAGCATATTCCATACAGAAGCCAAACTGTTTTGCTTTTGTAGACAGGATGTCAAAGAATGTCACCTTATGTCCCAGGATCATTCTTTCTTCCCCGTCTTTTACCTCTTCCAGACAGACTTTCTCTCCGATAAATTTCGTTTCCTTTGGTGTCAGAAGCATCTCTGCCATCTGTTTCAGCAGACCGATCACTTCATCATGTCCATAAATCGTCACTCCTCCGTCAAACTGTCCTCTGGCCATTCCCTGACAGTACATCCTGAGCATCCAGATGATTCCCAGCAGATGGTCAATATGTTTATGAGTAACAAAAATCGTACTGATATCCTTCCAGCTGATTCCTGCATCCTCCAGCTGTTTCAGGATCGTGCTTCCACCACCTCCGTCAATCATAAAATATTCTTTATCCTCATTTAAAGTAAAACAGGTGTTATAGCACTTCGTTACTTTTGCATTTCCGGTTCCCAGTATTGTAAGTTTCATCTTCATGTATCCTCCTGGAAATTTCATTTTAACTTTTTGTATTTTACAGATTTCTGCTGACAATACAGCATTTTTTCTCTCCTGTAGTATATCACAGAAAAGAAAAGTGTTCCATCCACACGGAACACTTTTCTAATATTATATATCAGTTACGTTACTGAGAACGGAGTAACCAGTAACTCAGTTACATCTGTCGCAGGAAGCAGTACATGGATTATCAAAGCTCGGATTAAATGCATAGAAATTCTTCGCATCCAGTTCTTCCTGAATAGAGCGGAGTGCTTCACCGAATCTCTGGAAATGCACTACCTCTCTTGCACGAAGGAACTTAATCGGATCTGCAATTTCAGGCATATCACGTACTACGCGAAGAATATTGTCATAAGTAGACCGTGCTTTCTGTTCTGCAGCAAGGTTCTCAAACAAATCTGTAATAGGATCTCCCTTGCTCTGGAATTCACATGCGTTAAACGGAACCCCGCCCGCTGCCTGCGGCCAGATTCCGACAGTATGGTCAATATAGTAAGGACCAAAGCCGGACTTTTCGATTTCTTCCATGGAAAGATCACGAGTCAGCTGATGCACAATAGTAGATACCATTTCCAGGTGGCTGAGTTCTTCCGTACCAATATCATTTAACACAGCAGTCGCCATGCGGTTCGGCATGGTAAATCTCTGTGAAAGATATCGCATGGAAGCACCGATCTCGCCGTCAGGACCGCCGTACTGACTCATGATATACTGCGCGATCTTCGCATTCGGCTGTGTAATATTTATCGGATACTGGAGTCTTTTTTCATAATTCCACATAAACTATCTGCGCCCTCCTTCCCTTTCCCACGGAAATGGCTGTTCCATCCACTTCCAGATAGATTCTTCGGTCTGATCTGTGCTGTCAATAGTGAGAGGACCGTACATTTCTGCGTACTCTTTTAACAGCTTCTTCCGTTCCTGCACAAGTTCCCGACAATACACGAGAGCTTTTTCATCACAGGGATGTGTGTCGAGATATAAGTTCATATCATTTACGGCAAAGCTGACCTGATCAATACGATCCAGAAGCTGCCGTCCGGAACAGTTCTGTTTCATCTGCGCACACCTCTCTTTCCACAAAACGGCTTACATAACTGAGGAAAAACAGTTCCCACACTCAATGCATACTGCAGAGGAAAGTTCTCGGTGAATTCCTGACATGGCACGTAAGCCATAGCAGGTTCCAGATACTGTAAATGAGAAAACATCTCATCACTCTTTCCCTTGCTTCCGGGCATCACACAATTACAATTTTCAGCCTTTCTCTCCCTTTCCATACATCCGGATCTGTTTGATTCTCTATCTGCAGGCTGTGGTCTGTTCATGCCACAGGTCCGGTTATACGGTCTGTTACAGGAACGCCCCATCCGATAATTATCCATAAACAATCCCTTTCTTTATACGATTCTGAGCAACTATTCAGCAGTTAACTATCCCGTAAATGCAAGGTACCGAACAGTTACGAATCTGTTTACTTTATATTTTATGTCATTATTTTAAAATCGTGACCATACAGGAATAATGCCATCCGATTTCACATTAAAAATGCATGGAAAACTTCACAAAAATTTCATATTTACAAATGTCTCTAACAGTGCTATAGTATCCTTGCTTCATTAACAACAAAAAAGCAAATATATTATATAAACGGGGCTGTTTCACATATCCTTTCATGTGACAGCCCCCTTATTGGAGGAATTATGCAGATAATTATTGTTGGGTGCGGTAAAGTCGGACGTACTCTGGCAGAACAGCTTCAGGAAGAAGAATCCGATATCACTCTGATAGACGTTTCTTCTAATGTAATAAACTCTCTTCAGGATGATATTGATGCCCTTGGAATCGTAGGAAACGGTGCAAGTATCAACACTCTGATGGAAGCAGGCATTGAGAATGCAGATATTCTGATCGCAGTAACCGGCTCTGATGAAATGAACCTTCTGTGCTGTCTCATTGCGCAGAAAACAGGCCACTGCCAGACGATTGCCCGTGTCCGCAACCCTATCTATGCCAAGGAAATCGGTTTTATCAAAAAGCGTCTGGGTGTTACCATGATCATTAACCCCGAGCTTGCAGCTGCACAGGAAATCTCCCGTCTTCTGAGATTCCCGTCCGCGATCAAAATCGATACCTTTGCCAGAGGCCGTGTGGAAATGCTGAAATTTAAGGTTCTTCCGGAATTCGATCTGGACGGTATGACCATTTCCCGCATTACGGAAAAGCTTCGCTGCGACGTTCTGTTCTGTGCAGTAGAAAGCCGTGACTCTGTTTCCATACCTGGTGGTAATTATGTAGTTCACGACGGAGATATGATTTCAATCCTTGCATCACCGGTAAACGCAGCAGCATTTTTCAAGAAAATCGGTCTCAAGACCAATCAGGTAAAGAATGCTATTATTGTAGGCGGCGGCACTATTTCTTATTATCTTACAAAAGCGCTCCTTGACATGAATATCTCAGTAAAGATCATTGAGCAGAATGAACACCGCTGCGAAACCTTAAGCGATCTGCTCCCGGATGCAACCATTATCAATGGCGACGGTACAGACCGATCTCTTCTTATGGAAGAAGGGCTTGCCCGTGCAGAGGCATTCGTATCTCTTACCAATATGGATGAAGAAAATGTATTCCTGGCACTTTTTGCAAAAACAATTTCCAAAGCCAAGCTGGTAGCCAAGGTAAACCATCTCTCCTTCGATGATGTTATTGACAGTCTTGATATTGGAAGTGTTATTTATCCAAAGTATATCACTGCCGACTATATTCTGCAGTACGTACGTGCCATGCAGAACAGCATCGGAAGTAACATTGAAACCCTTTATCATATTCTGGATAATCAGGCCGAAGCTCTGGAATTTGCAATTCGCGAAAATTCACCTGTAGTGGGTATCCCGTTATCTGATCTGAACCTGAGGAAGAATCTTCTGGTCGGATATCTTAATCGAAACGGTCAGGTTAAGATTCCACGCGGCCAGGATACGATTCAGGTAGGAGATACTGTGATCATCGTAACCACTCATAAGGGTCTGCGTGATATCACAGATATTCTGGAAAAGTAAAGGAGCCAGATTATGAATTATTCCATTATTATTTATATCATCGGAATGATCCTGGAAATTGAGGCCGTATTCATGGTTCTGCCTGTAGTCACTGCTTTAATTTATCAGGAAATTTCCGGCGTTGCTTTTCTGATCACCATTGTATTGTGCCTGGCCATCGGAATTCCCCTTACCTGGAAGAAACCGACACGAAAGGCCTTCTACACGAAAGAGGGATTCGTAACAGTAGCATTAAGCTGGATCGTTCTGAGTATTATGGGCGCAATCCCATTTGTACTCAGCCACAGCATCCCGAATCCTGTTGATGCACTGTTTGAAACCGTTTCTGGTTTTACTACAACAGGTGCCAGTATCCTCAGCAATGTAGAAGCGCTTCCACACTGCATGCTGATATGGCGAAGCTTCACACACTGGATCGGCGGTATGGGAGTTCTGGTCTTTATCCTTTCTCTGCTGCCTCTTACCGGCGGATACCACATGAATCTGATGAAAGCAGAGAGCCCGGGTCCTTCCGTAAGCAAGCTTGCCCCAAAAGTACAGTCAACAGCCAAAATCCTGTATACCATTTATTTTGCAATGACCATGGTTCAGATTGTTCTGCTTCTGATTGGCGGCATGCCACTCTTTGACACGATCTGTACAGCTTTTGGTACAGCAGGTACCGGTGGATTCGGTATCAAAAATGACAGTATGGCAAGCTACAGTCCTTATCTGCAGAATGTCATCACAATTTTTATGATTTTATTTGGTGTTAACTTTAATGCATACTTCTTTATTCTTACAAAGAAATTTGCACAGGCATTCAAGATGGAAGAGGTACGCTACTATTTTGGAATCATTGGTATCGCAATCCTGATCATCACCTGCAATATCTATCATATTTTCGGAAGTGCCGCAAAAGCATTTCAGCAGGCAGCCTTCCAGGTTGGTTCTATCATCACGACCACCGGATATGCCACAACAGATTTCAATGGATGGCCGGAAATTTCCCGTACGATCCTGGTCATGCTGATGTTTATCGGTGCCTGCGCAGGAAGTACCGGCGGCGGTATTAAAGTTTCCAGAATCCTGATTCTGTGCAAAACCGTCCGCAAGGAACTGCATATTTTTCTGCATCCGAATGCTGTAAAGAAAATAAAAATGGATGGCAAAGCCATCCCTCACGAAGTTGTCCGTTCTACAAATATTTTCTTTATTGTATATGTGCTGATTTTCGCAGCATCCATATTTCTGATCGCTTTTGATGATTTTGATCTGATTACGAATTTTACAGCGGTTGTAGCAACATTCAATAACATTGGTCCCGGTCTTGAACTTGTTGGACCTACCGGAAACTTTGGCATGTTTTCCTGGTTTTCAAAGCTTATTCTTACTTTTGATATGCTGGCAGGCCGCCTGGAGATCTTCCCTCTGCTGCTGTTATTTGTAAGAGATACCTGGAGGAAATTTTAAGAGAAAAAAGATATAGAAAATAATTTTTAGTTTTCACATTATGTTCACAGTTTTTTCACAGTTATCGGATAAAATTATATTTAGAAAGGCGATGAGTCTTTCTATAAATATTTTTCTTTTTCATACGCGCCGGTACGAAAGTACCGGCCTCCTTCCATTTATGGGAGTTTTTTTTATTTTACAGCATCTTTTTGTACTCCCTCATAATTAAATGCGGGAATGAAACTTTCTCTGGCAGTTTTTCCGTCCTGAAAGAACCCATTTTCTATTCCAATCTCAAATGCATAATCCAGAATTTTTTCATATTCCCTTTTGGTCACACAGCGATTTAACTCCGTATATTTTTTCTGTTCAAAAACAGGCGTATACTGATTCATAATACTGATATATATCCTGTTTCCAAACATCTCATGCAGAATTTTCAGTGCCTCTTTCGAATTTTTCGTATGTCCCGGCAGTATCAGATGCCGGACAATAGTACCTTTCTGAATATATCCATTTTCATTAAATTCCGTTTTCCCTGTCTGCCGTACCATTTCACTGATCGCCTGCAGTGCCTTTTCGGGATAATCATATGCATGAGAAAAATTTCCGGCCAATTCACTCTGTGCATACTTATAGTCCGGCAGATATACATCCACATATCCGTCAAGCAGCTTCAATGCCTCTACACTTTCATATCCTCCACAATTATAAATAACCGGAAGATCCAGTCCTTGCTTTTTGGCAATGTCCAGCGCAGCGATAATCTGAGGAACATAATGTGTTCCTGTTACCAGATTAATATTTGCAGCGCCCTTTTCCTGCAGTTCCAGAAATATTTCGGAAAGTCTTTCCACTGTAATCTCAAGTCCGCTGTCACCAATAGCGATATCACGATTCTGACAGAAACAGCACCGCAGATTACATCCGGAAAAAAAGACTGCCCCTGAACCTCTGGCTCCTGAAATACATGGTTCCTCCCACATATGCAATGCTGCCCTTGCCACTCTAAGAGTCTGATCCATTCCGCAGTATCCTGTTTTTCCCGCAGTTCTGTCTGCATGACAATTTCGCGGACACAAACTGCAGTTCTTCAGCAGCAGAACCCCTGCATTCTGTTTTTCTGTTTTATCTTCGTTTTCTTGTGTCTGCAATTTATTTATCTTCACTTTTTCCTACCCTTTTATCTTATGTTTTTTCTGTGTCATATCTCTCCTGTACATGAGTTCATTATACTACATTCCCCAGTTACGTCTATTCATATTTTACAATTTCTTTTTTCAGACGTTTCATAATCCTTTTTTCCAGTCTTGAAATATACGACTGTGAAATTCCCAGAAAGTCAGCTACTTCCTTCTGTGTTTTCTCGGTACTGTTATCTTTGCCCAGGCCAAATCTCAATCGGATAATCGTCTGTTCCCTTGGCGAAAGTTTGCTGATTGCTTTTGAAAGCAACGAAATCTCTACTTCATCCTCAAGCCGCCGTGAAATCACATCCTCATCTGTTCCAAGAATATCAGACAGCAACAGTTCATTACCATCCCAGTCCACATTGAGCGGTTCATCTATGGACACTTCCATCTTCGTCTTGCTGTTACGGCGAAGATACATCAGAATTTCATTCTCAATACATCTGGACGCATAAGTAGCAAGTTTGATATTCTTTACAGGGTTAAATGTATTGATTGCTTTGATCAGTCCTATAGTTCCAATAGAAATCAGATCCTCCACCCCAACTCCTGTATTGTCAAACTTCCTCGCAATATATACAACAAGCCTTAAATTATGTTCGATCAGAATTGATTTCGCTTCTTCCTCCTGTCCTGTTCCAAGCTTCTGAAGCACAAATGCTTCACGCTGCGGTTCCAATGGTGCGGGAAGAACGTCATTCCCGCCAATATAAAAAACATCTCCCGAACGGTTCATCACCATTCTTGACACTACCTGAAATGGATAACAGCTCATAGTCACAACCCCTCCTGTTAAAGTAATCTGGAATTCAAAAGCACCTCGTATTCCTTACCAAAAGCGGATGTATCAAATGAAAATGCAAGTACCGGTCTGTCCACACAAATGACCTCCGTCGGAGTCTGAATACAAAGTTTCTCCAGTGTAACAGCCAACATCATCCCCTGCTCATTTCCTATACTGTGAAAAATAATAAAATGTGGATGAAGTCCTGCAGCCTCTGTATTTTGCAGTTCTCCGGGATTTTCTTTCAGGTGTCTCAAACAGTTTACTGTTTCTTTTGAACATATTTCAGACAAAACCTCTATTGTACCCACTGATACCGGTTTTCCATTGACAGAATCTGTAAGCAGATTCCCTGAATCATAAAAACCGTGAAAAGAACAGCTCTTTCCTTTGTAAAATATGGTCACCGGGTAAATATTTTTTGTCCGTATTCTCAGGGAGTCTGTCAGATATGCCAGTGCTGTACTTCCGAACCATGCAGCAGCGGCAAGAATCAGAAACATTTTGAATGTCAATTTCTCCCCTGCCATTGCTTCCCACAATCCTCCGCACAAAAATGCGGCAAAATATAAAGTAAGAATAGCCTTAAGCAACAGGCTTCCCCTCTTCAGATCACACCCTATCACCAGCATTCCCGCTGCACAGCCTCCATGCAGCAGCACCAGTGCCGGAAGAAAAATCTCTGACTTCAGACAGTAGCGCAGATAAATAATCCCACATGAAAAAAGCGCTCCTGCTATCGCACCGAGAAGTATACGTTTCCGACTTTTGGTGCATTGAAACAATATTCCTGTAAGTCTGAGAAGTATGTAATCTATCAGGAGATTTGTGAAAAATACAACATCTATGTATATCTCATAATGCATTTCCGCCCCCTGTCTGATGCCAGTCAAGCAGATAAAATCATCCGCTTCGCTACGTGGCTCTACACCGAACAGTTTCTCCTTCACTTCGGTAAGTGCTACTCATTATACGGGATGAAACGCGCGGATTTTGTCAAAAGAGCAGACCCCTGTCTTAGAATTTATCGCACTAAACCGACAAAATTTTATCCTCTGATTTATTGACATATGATTTAACTTAGAATAAAATGATAGATAATTTCTATGTTTTACATGGGTGATTTTTATGTTTCTTAAATGAAACAGACTGGAGGAATTTAACATGAATACAATTACCGGACACACAGGCCTCACTGCACTTCTGGGCAGCCCTGTCGCACACAGTATTTCCCCTTTAATGCATAATGAGGCATTCCGTCTCCTCGGACTTGATTATGTATATTTATGTTTTGATGTAAATGAAGAGACCCTTCCTGCAGCAGTTGCAGGATTAAAGACATGCGGCATTCGAGGATTCAACCTTACCATGCCGAATAAGAATAAAATTGTAGAACTGCTGGATGAGCTTTCCCCTGAAGCACAGCTGATCGGGGCCGTCAATACAGTTCTGAATGACAACGGAAAACTGATCGGATACAATACAGATGGATATGGTTTTATGCAGTCTGTACGTGACGCAGGACACGATATTTCAGGAAAGAATATTACAGTTATGGGAGTCGGCGGAGCTTCTATGGCAATCTGTGCACAGTCCGCCCTGGACGGTGCAGCTTCTGTACATATTTTTGCAAGACGTACAAGCAGATACTGGAACCGCACCCAGAAGTTCGCAGAGAACCTCTCTGCCAAAACAGGATGTCAGGTCTGTCTTTTCGACAATGATGACCATAGAGCATTGAAGGATTCCATTGCCCAAAGTTATCTGCTGATCAACGCTACTTCTGTCGGCATGGTTCCGGATGTTGATGATACCATTATCAAAGATACTTCTCTGTTCCGCCCGGGGCTTGTTGTCGCAGACGTTGTATATGAACCGCAGGAAACCAGGCTTCTCAGAGAAGCCAAAGCTGCAGGCTGCCAGACTTTTAACGGAATGTACATGCTTCTCCATCAGGGAGCCAAAGCATTTAAAATCTGGACTGGACAGGATATGCCTGTTTCTGTTATTAAAGAGAAATATTTCTCTGTAAAATAAATTTCCTGTGATAGATAAAAAATGCAGAAGGAAGTCAGATCTTCCGCCTGCATTTTTTTATTGTCATATTCTGAGTATATCTTACAGATTTCCCATTATTTTGTCTTTTATAATCGCCAGAATTTCTCTTGGAATATATATCAGAAGTCTCCAGGAACAGTACTTTGAAGGAATCGGATAAATCTCTTTACATCCGCATTTTCTGCCAATTGCAGTACCGCGGAATACATGAAAGTTATTAGTAACCACACCTACCGAATGATCCAGTCCGATCAATGCCAGACTGAATTTCAGATTCTCGGTTGTACTGGTGGATCTCTCTTCCAGAATCAAACGTTCTCTGTCAATCCCGTGTTCTACCAGATACTTGCACATTGCCTGAGCTTCTGAGAGCGACTCCCCGTCCCCCTTTCCGCCGGACAGAACAGCTTTTGTATCAGGGTTCTCTTCCAGATACTGCAAAGCCCTTCTGGTACGTTCCAGAAGGGCCAATGTAAGCCGTGTGCCATCTACATGGGCACCCAGCACAATAATATATTCCAGATTCGGATACTTACGCATTCTTTCCGCAGCAGTATTTATATTTCTTACCGCTTCCGCATGGACACGGATCATTACGTCCGATCTTCTTTGCTTTTACAACTGTTCCGGATTTCTTCTGCTCAAGATAAAGTTCTTTTCTCTTTTCCGGTGTAAAGATTGCATCCCACTGTGGCAGCTCATACAGCCAGTCAGCTCTTGCATCTACCATATTCTTATAAAGAAGTTCTTTATCAAAGCACAGAGAAACTTTTGTATTCTCATCCATTGTTTCGATTGGGTTCGGGATCTTCAGACTGTCATTGATTCCGTCAAGGAAACCAACCATTGTCAGAACTTCCTGTCCGTATTTCTCTGCGAGTTCTTTAACTGTACCGGTTACTACTTCGTCCGGATTGCTGAGAAGCTGCTCATAAATTCCTTTTTCAATATTAAAATAATTTGCCCAAAATCTCTGAAGTTTGTTACGGTCTGCCTGCTGGTCATAGGCGATTGAACGCCACTGCTCTAAGATTGTTTTATCGCTCATTTCCTTAATCCTCTTTTCCAATATTTCATAGGTATTATGCCTGTGTGGAAACATGTGGAAAATTTTCCTTTCACAAGCTTTTTTATTATATCATCTTTTTACCAAAAATACAAACCATATTCTTTGTATTTTTGGTGAACTTTATTTCACACCAAGTTTCTCCAGTTCTGCTGCTGCCTGTTTAAAAGATTCAAACTGAATTGCATGAATTCCCTGCTTTCTGGCAGCTTCGCAGTTCTCTGCTCTGTCATCCAGAAATACAGACTTCTGAGGGGCAAGATTATAACGCTCAATTAATGTTTTATAGATTGCCGGTTCAGGTTTAATCTGCTTTACCTGGCATGAAAATACTGCCCCGTCCACATATTTGAGGAATGTAAGCTTGTCGCCTGTTCTCTCTAAAGTATCTGTTGCATAATTAGACAGGATGTATACATGATATCCCTGATTTTTAAGATATTTTACCCAGGTATCTGCATAATCTGTTTTCTCGATCGTCTCATCCGAGCGGCGCATTACCTCACGGATATCGTTTTCATATTCCGGTGCAGCTTTTACCATCTGTTCCACATAATACTGCTCATCTTCACTGCTTCTGTCTCTCTCATTCCATACATTGCTCATAAAAACTGCTTTTGCGATTCTGTTCCTCTCTTCTTCAGGGAAATTAAAACTGTCAAGATAGGTCTCCCAATCATATTTTACAAGAACCTGTCCAACATCAAAAATAATATTTTCCATTTCTGAATCCACTGCCTTTTTATTCTTATTTAAAATTCTGTACACCATCCACATTGCATAAGCAAGCAGCGGAACCATAATAGCCACTGCAAGAGATGCCTTAAAATAGTTCTGAGAATTTTCCCCTTTTCCAAATGCGAAAAACATTGGCATGCAACATGCAAGAAGCAAAATAATGATTGCTATCCATGCGCCGATTTTTTTTAATTTATTATTGTCTTTTTTCATGATCCTCTTTTTATTATTCATTCTTTCTGTATCTGCCGTCCTATTTCCGGATAAACTACACGCCGGAGAATTTCCCCGGCGTATATTGTCATATTCAAGTTACTGTCCGCATAAACAATAACTTCTTACTATATTATTTATTTCTGTAGATGATATCATCACGTCCCGGACCATTAGAGATCATGGTGATCGGGAATCCGATGTGTTTCTCTACGAATTCAACATACTTTCTGCAGTTCTCCGGCAGATCTTCGTACTTCTTGATTCCGCGGATATCGCATTTCCATCCTGGAAGTGTTTCCAGAACCGGTTTTGCTTTCTCAAGCAGTGTAGTTGTCGGGAAGTCTGTTGTTACTTTTCCATCAATCTCATATCCTGTACAAACCGGGATTTCATCCAGATATCCAAGTACATCAAGAACTGTGAAAGCAACATCTGTAGTTCCCTGCAGACGGCATCCGTATTTGGAAGCAACACAGTCAAACCATCCCATACGTCTCGGACGTCCTGTAGTAGCACCGAACTCACCGCCGTCGCCGCCGCGTCTTCTCAGCTCATCAGCTTCTTCACCAAAGATCTCAGAAACGAATGCACCTGCACCTACTGCACTGGAGTAAGCTTTGCATACAGTAACGATCTGTTTGATCTCATATGGCGGAAGGCCAGCACCTACTGCACCGTATCCTGCCAGTGTGGAAGAAGATGTAACCATCGGATAAATTCCGTGGTCAGGGTCTTTCAGAGAACCAAGCTGTCCCTCAAGAAGAACTTCTTTGCCTTCTTTTAATGCATTCCACAGATACAGAGATACATCGCATACATATGGCTCAACCATTTTCTTGTATTCCATCAGCTCTGCAAACAGCTCATCTACATTAAGGAGCGGTTTGTGATATAAATGCTCAAGAAGAATGTTCTTTGTCTCGCATACGCTTGTAAGTTTCTCTTTCAGATGTTCCTCGTCAAAAAGTTCGCTTACCTGGAAACCGATCTTTGCGTATTTGTCTGAATAGAATGGAGCAATACCGGATTTGGTAGATCCAAAGGATTTGCCGCCCAGACGTTCTTCTTCATACTGGTCAAAAAGAATGTGGTATGGCATAACCATCTGTGCTCTCTCGGAGATCAGGATCTTCGGAGCCGGAACACCTCTGCTTACGACTTCATTGTACTCTTTAAAGAATACCGGAATATTCAGGGCAACGCCGTTTCCGATCACACTTGTAGTGTGGTTGTAGAATACACCTGACGGCAGAGTATGAAGCGCAAATTTACCATAGTTATTTACGATTGTATGGCCTGCGTTTGCACCACCCTGAAATCTTACGATAATATCAGCTTTCTCAGCGAGCATATCGGTAATCTTACCTTTACCTTCATCTCCCCAGTTAGCACCAACAACTGCTTTTACCATTATATAATTCCTCCTGTATTTACCGCTTACTGTTTACCCGACCTTGTAGAATGACCTGCCAGATATCATCAGGAAACAGCAACGCTTATTATCTTTATATCAGATTCTGTAATATTCCAAACCGTTATGTTAAGTATTTACTGATCAGACATTGATCTCAGCTTTCACTCCCAGAAGTTCCTTATGGGAATCGAGGATCGGCTGAACTACTGTATTTACAAATCTCTCTGTCTGCTCTTTGGCACGTCCGATATATTTCTTCGGATCCATGGATCTCTGCAGATCTTCCAGAGAAAGGTTGAATGCAGGATCTGCTGCGATCAGTTCCAGCAGATTATTATCTTTGCCTTCTACCTTGACAGTCTTTCCGGCTTCCATGGAAAGCTCACGGATACGCTCATGAAGTTCCTGACGGTCACCGCCTGCTTTTACAGCATCCATCATGATATTCTCTGTAGCCATGAACGGAAGCTCTGCCATCATATGTTTCTCGATAACCTTCGGATAAACAACCAATCCATCTACAACATTAAGACAGAGGTCAAGGATTCCGTCAATAGCAAGGAAACCTTCCGGAATACTCAGACGCTTATTTGCAGAGTCATCCAGAGTTCTCTCAAACCACTGAGTTGCAGATGTGATCGCCGGGTTAAGGGCATCTACCATTACATATCTGGAAAGGGAAGCAATACGCTCACTTCTCATAGGATTTCTCTTATACGCCATTGCGGAGGAGCCGATCTGAGATTTCTCAAATGGTTCTTCTACTTCCTTCAGATGCTGAAGAAGGCGGATATCATTGGACATCTTGTGTGCACTTGCTGCAATTCCTGCAAGAATATTGGCAACACGTGTATCTACCTTACGGGAATATGTCTGTCCGGATACCGGATAGCATTCCTTAAATCCCATCTTCTCTGCGATCATCGGATCAATCTTGTCGATAGTCTCCTGATCTCCGTCAAACAGTTCCAGAAAGCTTGCCTGTGTTCCGGTTGTACCTTTGGATCCCAGAAGCTTCATTGTTCCCAGAACATACTCCAGATCCTCCAGATCAAGCAGGAATTCCTGTGTCCAGAGTGTTGCACGCTTACCTACTGTAGTAGGCTGTGCAGGCTGAAAATGTGTAAATGCCAGAGTAGGCTGATCTTTATATTTATCTGCGAAAGCAGAAAGCTCGGCAATAACATTGACCAGTTTCTTCTTCACAAGCTTTAATGCTTCTGTCATTACAATAATGTCTGTATTATCACCTACATAACAGGAGGTTGCTCCCAGATGGATGATTCCTTTTGCTTTCGGGCACTGTACGCCATACGCATATACGTGAGACATAACATCATGACGCACCTGACGTTCACGTTCCTTTGCAACGTCATAATTGATATCCTCTGCATGTGCCTTCAGTTCATCAATCTGCTCCTGTGTAATGTTAAGGCCAAGCTCTTTCTCTGTCTCAGCAAGTGCGATCCAGAGTCTTCTCCATGTGCGGAATTTCATATCCGGGGAAAAAATATACTGCATTTCTTTGCTGGCATAACGTTCTGATAAAGGACTTACATATCTGTCTGTACTCATCTTCACTCTCCTGTTTCTTTAATAGGATTCTTTATCTTTTATTTCGCTTCTGTACGCAACATAAAACACGCCAGTTCTTATGAATTTCTGTTCTGTGTTTCGTTTATCACAGTTACACATGAAAATCAGGAACTTTGCTCTGTTTCACTGCGTACGTTGAAATTATATAACATCATTCTTCTAAAAGCAACCACAAAAACCTTATCCCTGATGGAATTTACCAAGAAATTCCCTCATTCGTGCATGATCTGAGGCAAATACTTCCTGTGGGGTTCCTTCTACTGCGATCAGACCTTTATCCATAAAAATGATATGATCAGAAATATCTCTTGCAAATGTCATCTCATGGGTAACAATTACCATTGTGATATGCTCCGCAGCCAGATCTTTGATTACCTTAAGGATCTCACCTGTCAGTTCCGGATCAAGTGCGGAAGTTGGTTCATCAAAGAACAGGATCTTCGGATTCATGCATAATGCACGCGCAATGGAAACTCGCTGCTGCTGTCCGCCGGAAAGCTGGAATGGATATGCATTCTCTCTGTCTGAAAGTCCCATCTGTTTCAGAAGCATCCTTGCCTGGGCATAAACTTCTTCCTTCTTTCTCTTCTGCACTCTGATCGGTGCATCTGTAATATTCTTTAATACAGAAAAGTGTGGAAAAAGGTTAAAATTCTGGAACACCAGTCCCACATCACCCTGCTTGATGATCTCACCGCTGTCCGGTGTCTCAAGCCCGGTTGCACAGCGAAGAAGTGTGGATTTACCAGAACCGGAAGGACCGATAATACTTAAAACCTCGCCTTCCTCTACCTGAAGAGAAATGTCTTTCAGAACCTCCAGACTACCGAAACTCTTCTTTATATGTTTCATTTCAAATAATACCATAATAATTTTCCTCTCAAATATGATATTTTTAGGCGTTTGCAAAACGCCACAAGCCGCATAAATACGGCATTTTTTGTTACCAA
>CAJLTE010000012.1 GCA_905209435.1 uncultured Blautia sp.
CCAAAAAAGCAAAAAACAGTTGCAAATTTCCCAATTTACGGTACAATGATAAGCGTTGAATTAATAATAGGAAATAACGTAACTGTTCAATACCTTCACAGTTACAAGTTATAGTTCATTGAAAATCGCTTTCAGTATGGGATTTTAACTTGTACATCCCGGGATTTTTTTATACGCATTTCAAATATCCCGCGAGATAACAGACTGCCGGACAGTTACTGCAAATCAATAATTTCACGAAAACGAGGTATGATATGATTTCAGCAAACAATATTACTTTGCGCGTAGGTAAAAAAGCGCTCTTCGAAGATGTAAATATCAAATTTACAGAAGGCAACTGCTACGGTCTCATCGGTGCAAACGGTGCCGGTAAATCCACATTCCTTAAGATCCTCTCCGGACAGTTAGAGCCTACCAACGGTGACGTTGTTATTACTCCTGGTCAGCGTCTTTCTTTCCTGCAGCAGGACCATTTCAAGTATGATGCATACACAGTTCTGGATACAGTTATCATGGGTAACAAAAGACTGTATGAGATCATGAAAGAGAAAGAAGCCATCTATGCAAAAGCAGACTTCACAGACGAGGACGGTATCCGTGCCAGCGAACTGGAAGGTGAATTTGCAGAAATGAACGGATGGGAAGCAGAATCCGATGCTGCCACTCTTCTGAATGGTCTTGGTATTGAAACAGATTTGCATTATGCTCAGATGGCTGACCTTACAGGTAGTCAGAAAGTCAAAGTCCTTCTTGCTCAGGCACTGTTTGGTAACCCGGACATTCTTCTTCTGGATGAGCCTACCAACCATCTTGACCTGCCGGCAATTGAATGGCTGGAAGAATTCCTGATCAACTTTGACAATACAGTCATCGTTGTATCTCATGACCGTTACTTCTTAAATAAGGTATGTACTCATACCGCAGATATCGACTATGGAAAAATCCAGCTCTATGCCGGAAACTATGATTTCTGGTTTGAGTCCAGCCAGCTCCTTATCAAACAGATGAAAGAAGCTAACAAGAAAAAAGAAGAAAAGATCAAAGAACTTCAGGAATTTATTTCACGATTCAGTGCCAACGCTTCCAAATCCAAACAGGCTACATCCCGTAAGCGTGCCCTGGAAAAAATTCAGCTTGATGACATGCGTCCATCCAGCCGTAAATATCCATATATTGACTTCCGTCCAAACCGTGAAATCGGTAACGAAGTCCTTATGGTAGAAAATCTTTCCAAGACAATCGACGGCGTGAAAGTTCTGGACAACATTTCTTTTACTCTTGGTCATGATGACAAAGTAGCTTTCGTTGGTGCCAACGAACAGGCGATCACTACTTTGTTCCGTATTCTGGTTGGAGAAATGGAACCGGACGAAGGAAACTACAAATGGGGTGTTACTACATCTCAGGCATACTTCCCTAAGGACAACACAGCAGAATTTGACAATGACCTGACTATCACAGACTGGCTGACACAGTATTCCGAAATCAAGGACGCTACTTATGTTCGTGGTTTCCTTGGACGTATGCTCTTCCCTGGCGAAGACGGTATCAAACGTGTACGTGTTCTTTCCGGTGGTGAGAAAGTTCGCTGCCTTCTTTCCAAGATGATGATCTCCGGTGCAAATATCCTGATCCTGGATGAGCCTACTAACCATCTTGATATGGAAAGCATCACAGCGCTGAACAACGGACTGATCAAGTTCCCGGGTGTTATTCTTTTCACCTCTCATGACCACCAGTTCGTACAGACAACAGCCAATCGTATCATGGAAATCCTTCCAAACGGAACCATGATCGACAAGATCACTACTTATGATGAATATCTGGCAAGTGATGAAATGGCTAAGAAACGTCATGTATTCGAAATTAATGAAGAAGATGCTTCTGATAACTAAAATTTAACAAAATCATATAAATTCCCTGCTTCAATTGTCAAAGGCAATAGGCAGGGAATTTGTTTATATGTAAAACAGATTCTGTCCAAAGTGTTTTTATGTCATTGAAACAATACGTAATAATTTTATATGGCATAAAAATAACAGACTGCAGCTAAAAATCAAGCGGATATTCACTACTTGCTTGATTTGGTTAAACCACACTCTGTTATTCCTGTTCCCTAAAAGACACTCTACAAAATTCTTTTTGTTTATTCTGTTTTCATAGTAATCTCTGCAAGCTTACCACCTGTCACTTTCAACAGATCTGCAAGCGGTACTTTCAATGTCAAACCAATACGTCCACCACTTACATATATTTCCTCAAACGCTCCGGCAGATGCATCAAATACTACCGGATAAGGTTTCTTCATTCCCAACGGACTGCATCCGCCTCTCACATATCCTGTAATCTTAGTGATATCTTTCACATGGATCATATCCACAGTCTTCTCACCGACAGCCTTTGCTGCTGCTTTTCTGTCAACTTCCTTCTCAATCGGAACTACAAATACGAAGTAACCACCGCTTTTTCCCTCCATGACCAAAGTCTTAAAAGACTGGTCATAAGGTGCACCGATCTTATCCGCACTGTGAATTCCGTCAATGAATTCATCACATTCATAAGAGAATGCCTCATATTTCACCTTTTGTCTGTCAAGCATTCTCATTGCATTTGTTTTTGCTTCCTTTGCCATCTTCTCTCGCCTGTCCTTTCTGTCTTTATGGCGTTCGTCATTTTATCTTCATTCTGTAAACATTATTCCATGAAAACATATTCCGAAGCTTATTTTTGTCCTTGTCTGTAATTCTGTCTTTGTTCCTGTCTCTGGCTGCGTTCCTGTTTCCGATCTTGATTCTCACTGCGCTCCTGTTCTGAATCCTCCTCATCATCTAAATCTTCTTCATTATCCGAAGCCGGTTTATTGATTGCAAACTGAATCAACATTCCAATAATCGCAAAACCAACACTCATTCCCAAACCATATGGAAAATCAGCAAGATCTCCAAGCTTTGCAAGAGAAACACCCGCCATTACGCCGCCTATAAGACTGGTCGATACGATCAGTACCTCTCTGCAATATTTCACAGCCATGGAACCAAGTGCCACTCCAATAAGAATACATGCAAAAAATGATGCAGAACTGGTTGGATGTAAAAAATAAATACTAAGCGCCCAGCCAATTCCGGCAGCCAGGATAAATACACCGGCTTTATAAATCAAAAACGCAATTACAGCAAATATGATTCCTGTTACAAGAGCTGCGATCATCATCATAGATTTTTCCTGTGTTCCCATAGTACGTACAATGATAAGTGCCAGTCCGCCTCCCACCAGGAAACCTCCCACCATCATCCAGAAGCGCAGAAGTCTGTATCCAAGAATACAATTGAGGATTCCAAACACTAAAATCACAGCAAAAATTGCCATCATAAAACGATTTACCAAATCTGAATCCAGCAGATTTCCCATTATATTCACGATGCTCCCAAACATATCCGTCATATCACTCATATCTCCGTTACTCCTTTTCAAAACATAAAATAAAGTGTTTTCATATTGTCGAGTATTCCATAATGGTATGAAATCTGTGACAATCCATGTACTTCCATATAATATCTCGCAATATCCTGAATACGATTACTGTCGATGAGTTCCATATATGCTTCTTCAAAAGCCTCCTGCGTACTGAATTTAAATCGTACCACTGCTGCGTCACTGTCTATGCGCAACTTACACAGGTCATATACATCATTCCAGACATAATTATTGAAACAGGCACCGTTTCTTACATAAAAGTTCATATCTGTTGCCGTGCACGACGGAACCTCAAACTCGTCAGAAGCTGTATAATTCATCTCATATTCCTTTGGGAACGGGCAAAGATAATCATAGATCGTTGTTTTATGCTCCTCAAGTAATGCAGCATCGCCTTCCAGAAAATCCGGCTGATCACCATTAGTAGCATCCACATAATAGTACTGTCCGTTCAGCTTAACAATGTTCCATGCATGTCCCTGATCACTGTTTGCAGCATCACCTTCCACATAAATACAGGTTACATTCAATCGTTCCAGCAGATACTGAACAGCTCCCGCATAACCTGCACACACAGCCTGCTTTTTCCAGAAAGTCCCGGCAATACTCTGATCATCATCTGATAAGACATAATCTGTATTGTCTATGATATATGTATAAACTGTCATTACCTTCTCATAATCATCCGCACCTTCGGGAATCTGCGCCAGAACTTCCTGATACGCATTCTCCATAGCCTGAGAAATCTCCTGCCGTTCCGTTTCTGTGTAAGTATATCCCGGAGAAAACTGGCAGTAATCTTTACCCGCATACGTCGTCTTATATACTTTCTCACGGTTATGTACCCAGAACAGTTCCGGATGATCTTTCAGCACTGCATGATACACTCTGTCTATCTCATCATCTCCTGAAAGAGACAGATAAAACTTCTCCTCGAGATTCCTGATTCCTTCAAGAATTTCACGATATCCTCTCTGTTCTTCCTCACTGAGAAGTCCAAAATAATATTCCTGATGTCCTTCATCCGTCTGTACCACCTGCTGCTTTCTGAGCAATCTCACTTCTACGGGTTCGCTCAGAATTCCCCATCTGCTCACGCCAAATCCTGCAGCAAACATCACAAGAGCCAGAAACAACAGAAATACAGGAAATTTTCTCTTATTCATTCAGTAATCCTTTTTATTTTAGTTTTCATATACCAAGGTAAGGCCCTGATTATTTCCTTACTATTTTATCTCATTATAGCTCATATTACTGCATATTGTAAACCTGTAAGAGACAGATAAATCTGAACTGTCCCTCAGACTTTTCTGTCTCTTTTTTACATTCATGTTTATGTTTGTTTCTGAATTATTTTGCCTTAAATACAGTAACATTCTCTTTAGACAAATCAATCTTTTCAGGAATAATAGATGTTGTCTTTGATGAATCTGAGGATGTGAATCCTGCTGTTCCTGAACTAAGATCAGAACTATTGAACTTCATTGCATCCTGCAGGGTATTATTTACAGTTACATTTGAAGTAAACATATCAGCACCTGAACTGATAGCTGTACTGCTGTCCTGCATCTGCTTCACTTCCGCCTCTGTCGGATAGAAAGACGGCTGACGGATATAACGGAAACTTGCACTGTATGCTTCTCCTACAGTTACACCATTCTTACCTGAAGAACAGTGTACTGCAATCCAGTCGCCAGCATCTGTCTTACCGCAAAGAATACCTACATGGTTATCACTTCCTGCTTCCGGTCCTTTCTGAAATACCAGATCACCAGGCTGTGCATCTGCTTCAGTTACAACATTTGCTTTCTCCCACTGATCAGAAGTTCCGTCACCAACTGCTGACTGCATATCCTTATTCTGATATCCGTTGATAACTGCCCATGTAACAAATCCGCTGCAGTCAAGTCCGTATGCACGGATAGTGCCTGTACTCTTACTTCCGTCAGTAGTTACTTTCTCTGCTGTTCCCCAGCTCGGATCTTCACCTATGACTGTGGACTTGCCACCCCAGAAGTATCCTACTTTACCAACCAGTGAATATGCAGCAGAAATAACATTTACTCGCTCTTCAGATACGTCATCACCAACGCTCTCTCTCACAAATCCATTGGCAGCCGTTACTACTGCACAGAGAAGCTTGCAGTCTGTCTCTACATATTTCTTAAGAATAGTACGATCTTTCTTTGCAATCTTGTTTTTCTTAATATAGTAATTAATCTTACGGTTACCATATGTAACACGGGTAATATCCTGTTTGTCCCTTACAATCGGGTTCATCTCTGCAAATATCTCAGCCAGATCTTTTTTGCAGGAGGAATCCAATGTAAATTCTTTCTTTCCGTCCTTGCTCTGCTGATATACATATACAGCCAGAATATCCTGCCAGTTTCTTACCAGAAGGCTGTCCGCAGATGTAGTAACCTTACTACCGTTAACATCACTTACATCTGCAACTTTATTCTTCTCTTTATATTCTTTCTCGATCTCATCCATGACAGATGCAAAATCATCTGAGAATGTAAGATTGTAATTATTCTTCAGACTGTCAAGATAAAAGTCCTTACCCGCATGAAGATTAGATGCATAATTGCTGTAATATACAGGTGTTCCGGTCTGCGCAGTACCGCTTGTATTATTTGTAAACGAATTATTATTCATGTTATTCTTCTGATTCATCTCTAACAAAGCGATCTTCGCCTCAGCCTGTATCAAAAGATTGTAGTTAGAAACCTGTTTCTTCTCTTCCTCTGTCAGGGCATCATATGCTACGCGGATACTCTGTACTATAGATTTCTTTTCCAAAGTGACTGAATCAATCTTCAGTTCTTTAATTCTGTTGATCACTTCCTGAGCCGCCTTTGAAATAGATGGCACAGGTGTTGGTGTCGGATCTGCAGGTGTTGGTGTTGGATCTACAGGAGACGGTGTCGGATCCGCAGGTGTTGGTGTCGGATCCACAGGAGATGGTGTCGGATCTATCGGGTCCGGTGTCGGATCTACAGGAGACGGCGTCGGGTCTGTAGGTGTTGGCGTCGGATCTCCCGGTTCTGAATCGAAATCACTGGAATCACTGAAATCAGAACTACTCTCTTCTGTTGTATACACAGCTGTTCCTTCAGCAGCAAATATAGATACCGGTCCGGATAATACCATACCTGACATCAATGTCAGACATAAGAACTTGGTAAGATACTTGTTTTTCATATATCTAAATTACTCCCTTCTTACTCTAAGTATGTCTTTACCCCCTTTTATAAGAACATACTATCTAATGCTTAATCTCCGCAGGCATTCTTAAGTGAATTTTCCTAAAATAAATGCTCCGGATTCTCTTCTACTCTTATAAAATTTCTTAAAACATTAACCTGTTTTATTTTATCATACTCATTTCATGAAATCAACCGCCCCACTCAATCAATTTTCTCATTATAATCAAAGTTCATTCTTTTATCACAAATACAGGTATAAACAATAAGGCCATGTGGAACTATCTACATTCCACACAGCCCTCCTGCTATCTTATCAGTATTATCTTTTGTTTCATGCCACCTGTACAGTTCGCTCCAAACTCTGCCCAAGGCAAATCTGCACCAGACCCTGAATCACCTGAAAGCACATGTTCAGAATAAAACGAATATCTTCTTCCACACTCCGAAGCTTATTGAGATATCTCTCATGATTTGCCTCGATGTAATCCACCAGTGTAGAAAAATCTGCAAAACGAATTGCAGGCTCCAGATATCTGTGTGCCTCTCCCTGCTGTATGCAGGACTTAAGTCTGTTCTTCAATACTTTCTCATAGTGATTATGCTGGGCAAGTGTCCCTGTATATGTCTTATTATGAGGAAATGTAAAATAATCCGCCATATAGTGGATCACTTCGCCGAACCGCCGCCAGTAAACCCTCTGGTTGCTCTCATCCGGTCTGATATCCGCCAATTCTCTCATACGCTTCTTGACATCCTCGAATGTTCCATAGAACTCATGTCTCTTAGTAATGAAAGACGGCTTGATATCCGGAAGAATACTTCCCAGGCAGAAAGCCTTTCTGTGTGACTGCAGGCTTGCTGTGGTCTGCATCTGATCCGCAAGATATCTTGCTAATAAAATATGTGATTTTTTACGCAATTTTCATCCTCTTTCTTTCCTTTGCGAAACTATTGTTCATGATCTGCAGGACAGTTCATTATAAAATAAACATCTGCAGGCTGAGTGAACAATAACTAACTTTATTCAACAGAATCTACTATAGCAGATTTACATAAAATAATCAAATAAAATTTTTGTAAATTATATGGTATATCTGAAAATGTGTTACTGATAACAGAGTGAACAATAACAAAAAGGTCTGCTACCCGCAGCTGTTCTTCCGTTGTGATCGCATATTCGCAACATTATTTTGGATATTAATACAGCCCATATATTATGGCTCTCAGTCATAAATATATGGGCTGTATATGCTGTCTTATTCCGATAACTGCTTCAGTAACTCCAGATCACTGTCTTTTACCTTGAGGTTTGTCTCAATTTTCTCTCCTTCAGGAGTAGTAAAGGTAATCTCGATAATACTTCCCTCTCTGATCCCCTTTCGTGAAACTGCCTGGCAGAATGCCGGAAATTTCGGATGGTTCTTCTTGAAAGTATTCCATGCACTTGTAATTTTCATCATATTTCCTATATTCATCGTGTCAATTATGTCCTTTCCCGGTCTCAACCTAACCTCTCTAAGACCTGCTGCATATCATAGCACATTTTTTTAATTATAGCTACACTATCATTCCATAATTAACAATTTACAGGACCATTCTGTTACTGTTCACTGGTAATATCTCACACAGTATTCGCCGTTTGCCTGATCATGTTAAATTTCACTGAAATCCGGTGTCCCATACAGATCAAATGGAGTCGACTGATAAACATAATAATTGAGCCAGTTTGTATACAGATTATTTGCATGTGCTCTCCACATAAGTAGAGGTTTGTTCTCCGGGTTATTATCCCTGTAATAATTCTCCGGTATCTCTATAGGAAGATTCTTGCTCACATCACGTTTGTATTCTCCATCCAGTGTAACGCGGTCGTATTCCGGGTGCCCCATTACAAAAATTTTGCGACCGCCATCTGCCATAGCAAGAAAGAGACCTGCTTCATCAGATTCCGCAAGTACTGTCAATTCTTTACAGTTGTGGATGTCTTCAATCGGTACTTCCGTATGTCTGGAATGCGGAGCAAGGAACATATCGTCAAATCCACGTACAAGCGGAATCTTGCGATTTAATACTTTGTGCCAGAAAAGTCCAAACACCTTCTTGTCAAGTTTGCGTTTCTTCAGGCCATAATGATGATAAAGTCCTGCCTGTGCTGCCCAGCACAGATAAATTGTAGAAGTCACATGATCATTAGTCCAGTCCATAATCTTTACCAGTTCATTCCAGTAGTCCACTTCTTCAAATTCCATCTGTTCTACCGGCGCACCTGTAATGATCATTCCATCATACTTATTTCCTTTCAATTCAGGAAATGTCTGATAGAATTTATTCAGATGACTCATGGAAGTATTTTTTGATTCGTGACTCTGTACTGCCATAAACGTCACATCCACCTGCAGAGGTGTATTAGAAAGGGATCGCAGAAGCTGAAGTTCTGTCTCCTCTTTCAATGGCATCAGATTCAGAATAAGAATCTGTATTGGGCGGATATCCTGATGAGATGCACGGGATTCATCCATCACAAAAATATTCTCTTTCTCCAGAATTTCTTTTACGGGCAGATCGCCCTGTATCTTAATTGGCATTTTAGTTCTCTCCTGTTCGTTGTTATATTTTTATCTCTGATCAGTAAAACACGTAAACTCATCCTTGTTTGCTGCACAAGCCTCACCGTAAAATCGGTTCATTCACTGCTTCACCATCTTCAGGAAGTCTTCTTCTGACAGAATCGGGATTCCCAGTTCCTTGGCTTTCTTATTCTTGGAAGAATTGGACGTTGTATCATTATTGATCAGATAGTTTGTCTTTGATGTCACAGAGCCTGTCACTTTGCCTCCCAGTGATTCGATAAATTCCTTAGCCTGAGCCCTGTTTGCAAAATGCTCCACACTTCCTGTAATAACGAAATTCATATTCTGAAAAATCTGTTCCCCTGCCTTCTCTTCTTTCCTGATCGTCAGATAACTCATCAGATGATCCAGTTTCTTATTATTCTCTTCTTTTGCAAAATAATCCGTCAGGCTTCTGGCGATAACCGGTCCGATAGTATCAATGGAGCTTATTTCCTCTTCATCTGCATGACGGATTTTCTCCAGATCATCATCAAAATGCCTGCAGATTACTTTCGCATTGGCCAGTCCGATATTGGCGATTCCCAGACTGTAGATAACTTTTGCAAGAGTTGTCTCTTTTGCTTTCTCCAGACTGGCGGTCAGATTCTCAAAAGATTTCTCACCAAAACCCTCCATCTCTACAATCTCGTCCCTGTGCTTCGCAATCTCAAAAATATCTCCGAAGTCGTGGATAAACCCTCTTGCAATAAATTTCTCCAGTGTTGCTTCGGACAATCCATCAATATTCATAGCATCCCTGCTCGCAAAAAGGGCAAAAGATTTAATTTTCTTTGCTGCACAGTCCGGGTTCGTACAGTAAAGTGCCTCTACATCATTCACTTTCTGTATCTGTGTTGCATGCCCGCAGGCCGGACATGTATCTGGAATCTCCAGCTTGCTGCTGCGAGTCAGGTTCTCCGCAATCTGCGGAATGATCATATTAGCTTTATATACAGTGATCGTATCCCCAATTCCCAGTTCCAGTTCCTTCACAATACTGACATTGTGTACGCTTGCGCGGCTGACCGTGGTTCCTTCCAGTTCTACAGGTTCAAAAACCGCAACAGGATTAATCAGTCCTGTTCTGGATGGACTCCACTCAATCTCCAGCAACTGGGTCTCTCTGATCTCATCCGCCCATTTAAACGCAAATGCATTTCGCGGGAATTTCGCTGTTCTTCCCAGAGAGTCCCCATATGCGATATCATCATAAAGAGCCACCAACCCGTCCGACGGAAAATCATTCTCTGTGATAGCTACAGAAAAGTAGTCCATAGCCTTATCCAATGTTCCCGCTGTAACCACACGGTATTCTACCACATCAAACCCCTGCTCTTTCAGCCACTCGAACTGTCCTGCACGGGAATTGTGAAAATCAATGTTTTCTGCACTTACAAGAGCAAATGCATAAAAGCGCACATTTCTTTTGGCTGTGATTTCATTATTCAGCTGACGCACCGAACCGCTGCAGAGATTTCTCGGATTCTTGTATTTCGCATCCACATCCTCGATAGACTCATTAATCCGTTCAAAATCAGAGTAGGTAATGATTGCCTCACCGCGGAGCACCAGTCTTCCCTGATATGGAATTTTAAACGGAACATTCTTAAACACTCTGGCGTTATTGGTAACAACCTCTCCTACCACGCCGTTTCCTCTGGTAACTGCTTTTGCCAGCTCTCCATTCTCGTAAGTAAGAACAATAGTCAGTCCATCAAGTTTCCAGGAAAGAAGTGTCTTATGCTCTCCGATAAATTCTCTCAGAACTTCTCTATCCTTTGTCTTATCGAGGGAGAGCATCGGTGATTCGTGCTCCTCCTTAGGTAACTGATCAACAGCCTCATATCCTACGCTGACGGTGGGACTGTTTGCCAGAACGGTTCCTGTTTCTTTCTCCAGAGCCTGAAGCTCGTCGTACATCTGATCGTACTCTCTGTTGCTTATGATCTCTATGTCCTGCTGATAATACGCTTTTGCTGCCTTGTCCAGCTTTTGCACCAGCTCTTTCATTCGTGTGATTGCGGCTGTTTCCATGTTGCCCTCCTGTCTCGATTACTGTTTCGCTGGAAGAAGCTGCCAGCAACTGATTTAATTCCTTCCATTCCTGAGGTGTGATTTCTCTGTATTCACCCTCTCTGATGCCGTCCAGAGTCAGATTCATGATCCTGATCCTCTTCAGCTTCTGTACTTCATATCCCAGATACTGGCACATTCTACGGATCTGGCGGTTAAGCCCCTGGGTCAGAATGATCCGGAAACTGCATTCTCCTGTCTGTACTACTTTACAAGGTCTTGTCATAGTGTCAAGGATTGGGATTCCTCTGCTCATCCTGCGTACAAAATCTTTGTCCAGAGGTTTGTTAACTGTAACAAAGTATTCCTTTTCATGGTAGTTGCCTGCACGCATGATCTTATTGACCAGGTTACCTTCATTAGTCAGAAGGAGCAGACCCTGCGAGTCCTTATCCAGTCTTCCCACAGGATAAATACGCAAAGGGTAATCCAGATAATCTGTAACTGTTGTTTCCTGCCGTTGCTGTTTTGTACTGCATACGATCCCTCTGGGCTTGTTAAAAAGAAGCAGTACTTTTTTTTCATTTTTATGGACAGGTATGTGATCAATACAGATTTCATCTTCAGGCATAACCTTCTGACCGCTGACAGCTGCTTCGCCGTTTACAGTAATCCTTCCTTCTTCGATCATCCGGTCTGCCTCCCGTCTGGAACACACACCTGCCTCGCTTAAATATTTATTAATCCTTATTTTTTCGTCCATTTTTCTATTATATAATTTTTTGCCAATATTATCAACGGGGATTTCCTTGTATTTTGTCTTACTTTATTGTATCATAAGAGTCAAGGCTGGGGTACCAACAAGTTGTTTCACAGCCTTATAACTTTACAAAAGGAGGCATTTATGTCAGGCCATTTACCGCGTACAAACCGCTGGCTGGTTCTGTTGTCTGTTATCCTGTGTATAGTATTGGGAGGAATTTTTACCCGTTCTTCCTCTGCGCCCTCACAGGTCAGCGCCAGCAGCGAAACAGGGTTTTTCGTATCAGGAGATCAGGATTCATCTGAATTCACTTCTGAAGAAACAGTGGCTGATAATAATGATAATTTCACAGATACCTCATCTGGCGATTCCAATAATGTCCCAGACAGCAGTTCAGTTAAAAATTCTTCCGAAGATTCTTCCAAAACTTCCAGAAATAAGTCTTCAGAGAATGCAGGAAAAAAATCTGATGTTTCGTCAAATAGTCCTGCACTGAGTTCTGAGGTTTCTGCAGAAGCATCCAAGGGTATATGGGCATCCAGCGGAAGCAACTGGATGTTTCTGATAGACAACATTCCCTATACCGGATGGCTGACCGATACTGACGGTAAACAATACTATATGGATAATGCAGGCATCATGCAGACGGGCTGGACAGATATTGGAAATAAGCGATATTATTTCGACATGGACGGCATTCTGCAGACAGGTACCATTAATATTAATGGCAAATCTTATGAACTGAACGAAGATGGTTCTCTGAAGAATTATACTGCCAAAAAGAAATCTTCTAAAAAGAAGTCTTCCAAAAAATCCTCCAAAAAGTCTGCAGCAAAATCCAAGAGTAAATCCACCAGCAGTTCAAATTCCAAATCTGCTGATTCTGCAAAGTCCATCGCTCTTACATTTGACGACGGGCCGAGTTCCTTTACAGACCGTCTTCTGGACTGTCTGGAACAAAACAACGCAAAAGCTACTTTCTTTATGGTCGGTACCGAAATCGACAGTTTCCCTGATGAAGTGAAACGTATGAAAAAGCTTGGTTGTGAACTTGGCAATCATACTTATGACCATACAGATCTGACTACTCTTTCCGCTGAGGATATCAGTTCAGAAATTGCTCAGGTAGATGAACGGCTTGTGAACCTGACAGGTGAGGGTGCATCTGTAGTACGTCCGCCCTATGGTTCTGTCAATGATACAGTAAAGACAGTTGTAGGAACACCTATGATTCTCTGGTCTATTGATACTCTTGACTGGAAGACTCTGGATGTGGAATCTACTGTGGAGGAAGTTATGAATAATGTACAGGATGGTTCTATTATTCTGATGCACGATATTTACAGTACTTCTGTTGATGCAGCAGAAATTCTGATCCCTCAGCTGATTGAGGACGGCTATCAGCTTGTAACCGTACATGAACTTGCATCACTGCATAATCAGAAATTATCAGCAGGAATTACATATGGCGAATTTGACAGTAACCAATAAATTTCATTATTATCAACGCAAAAATGCCGGTTATCATATTCGATAACCGACATTTTTTTGCCATATTTAATTATTATTTACTTGTCACTCCACATCAGACTGCTGTTCCAGCAGATCTCCTCTGATGTATCCTGTCTCGCCGTCATAATCAATCTGTACCCATTCACCTTCGGTGCCTGTCTTCTCAACCTGGTCACCACCTGAGATTACGCCAAGAATCTCAGCATCAGTACTTGCTTCGGCGCGGACGTTGCATTCCTCTGTTGCTGTAAGTATTGTACCATTCTCTGCTTCTGTTGATACACTTGCCTCGTCTCCAAGGCCATTAAGAAAATCTGCAAGAGACGGATCTGACTGCTGTGCCTGATCCAGTTCTTTTTGTACTTTCGTTACAAGGGCTGCGACATCACTGTCAGATAACTGCTTCTCCATATATGCAGAAATCTCCGAATCCTGTAAAGCCCCGTTATCAATCAGCCAAGTTCCCTCACTGTTCTTATATACATAGAACTGAGTCAGCGCAGGTGCCTTGGTGTCGATTCCCTGACAGATATAAGAGAAACAGGCGTAAACCACATAAGAGTCATCTGTCATACCCTTCTTCGTGTACACATCGCCTACTTCATACCCTTCGATATAATCTTTCAAATTTGTGACTTTTGACTCATCAGACGGTGTAAAATCATCTTCCAGAGTCTTCAGCGTTGCAATATCTTTTTCCCCCAGAGCCTGATAATAGCTCGTAATCAATGCAGTAACATCTGCATCTGCTGTTTCCATGGGATTGGCGTCTTCTTTCTTCTCGTCAGACTCCCCTTCACTTGTCGGAGAAGAAGGAACATTTCCCTGGTCTTCTGATGTGGTCTTCTGTCCATCTCCGGAATTCCCCTTATTACTTCCGGAACAGGCACGAATGCCAAAGAACAGGACGGCCACAATTATCAGAATAGCTCCACCCAGCATAAAATACCGGAGGTTATCTGATAACCATTCTCTAAAATCATCCAAGTTCTTGTCCTCCTTATAAGCTGCTGTTCACTCCGTTTTCAGCAGCCCTTATGATACAACGCACCGGAACTGTACATACGTCCCAGGCAGCACACCTGAAGGGAATCGAACCCCCGCACATGGTACCGGAAACCACTGCTCTATCCACTGAGCTACAGGTGCAGACGGAAAATAAATTTCCTCTTATGATTCTATCATAGAGCCTTATAAATGTAAAGTTTTTTTTGGAATATGCACAACTGAACCAAACATATATATTATTTGAACAGTTCACAAATGACAAAAAAGGAACTGCTGATAAAGCAGCTCCCTTTTCAAATATCCACCCGAGCATTTATGATTTTTCTCATTTACATTTTCAGGTCATCAAATTTCACTCTGATAATTATCAATGCGATCATCATAAAGACAATTCCAACAGGAAGAGCAATCCATGCAGTCTGTACAAATCCTGCCACAATATAGGTCAGGAAAGATACAACCGCTGCCACCATTGCATATGGAAGCTGCGTGCTGACATGATTTACATGCTCACACTGTGCACCTGCAGATGCCATGATCGTTGTATCGGAAATCGGTGAACAATGATCTCCACATACAGCACCTGCCATACATGCAGAAATGGAAATGATCATCAGCTCATGGTTTGTTCCGGAAAATACATCAACTACGATTGGAATAAGGATACCAAAAGTTCCCCATGAAGTACCTGTTGCAAAAGCAATAACAGCACCAATTACAAAAATGATAGCCGGTAAAAAGTTCATCAGTCCTCCGGCAGAACTCTTAACAACTCCGTATACAAAATCTGAAGCCCCAAGGCTGTCTGTCATAGCTTTCAGTGTCCAGGCAAAAGTAAGGATCAGAATCGCCGGTACCATTGCTTTAAATCCATCAGGCAGGCAAGCCATACAGTCTTTGAAGTTCATAACACGACGAACCATGTAAAGCACGATCGTGATAACAAGTCCGAAGAAACTTCCGAGTACAAGTCCGATAGACGCATCGCTCTGTGAAAAAGCAGTTACAAAATCAGTTCCGCTGAAAAATCCACCAGTATAGATCATACCAATAACACAGCATATTACAAGGCTGATGATCGGGATCAGAAGATCAATTACTTTGCCGCGCGGATTACTCTTCTCATCTGCTTCTGCATTCGCATAAGGACGTGCAGGCGTTGTATAAATATCTCCCTTTAAAGCATTTGTTTCATGGACACCCATTGGGCCAAATTCTACTTTCATAAAGATCATGGCGATCATCATGAAAATCGTAAGCAGAGCATAGAAGTTATATGGAATCGCATGTACAAACAGAGAAATTCCATCTTCTCCTTTTACAAATCCGCTGACCGCTGCTGCCCATGAAGAAATCGGTGCAATAATGCATACCGGAGCTGCTGTGGCATCGATGAGATACGCCAGCTTCGCACGGGATACATTATGCTTATCAGTTACAGGACGCATAACGCTTCCAACTGTCAGACAGTTAAAATAATCATCAATAAAAATCAGTACACCAAGAACAACCGTTGCAAGCTCCGCTCCTGCTCTTGTCTTGATTCTCTTACTTGCCCAGCGTCCGAATGCTGCAGAACCGCCTGCTCTGTTCATCAGACACACCATTGTTCCCAGAATAACCAGGAAAATAAGGATTCCCATATTGTAAGAGCTTGTCAGTACACTGATCATTCCTCCTTCAAAAATATGAAGAATTGTTCCTTCAAAACTGAAGTTAGAGTAGAACAATGCTCCTACCAGGATTCCTACAAATAAGGAACTGTATACTTCTTTTGTGATCAGTGCCAGCGCAATGGCAACGATCGGCGGTACCAGTGACCAGAAAGTGCCATAGAACTTTGTGGACGCTGCCGCTTCTTCCTCTGCTGCAAGTACAGTCAGAGGACTTGCAAGGATCATCAACATCAGCATTGAAAGGCAGAGTGACAATCTTTTTATATTGCTTTTCATCATGTTTCCTCCCTCTTTTATATAGGCTTTTGTAAAATTCACCTCATATCTGCACTTATCACATATATGACATAAAAAGATACCACAAATGCGTCTTCCAAACACATTCATGGTATCTTCATCATCCTCGTATCATCTATTTTGTGTTCGATAGCGCTCCACCCAGGTGACAGTACGGCGCATGTTCTGCGACGTCCCAGAAATCCTCCTCCCGACCGGCCGGATTTCTTCGGCGGTTTCCCCTTTCATCCGGATGGCTGTCATGCCTTCTTATTCCGGACTACTGATGAATTCCGCACCTCTATCATATTCATATATATTCTTTTTGCAGACACTGTGTGTAGTTTTACAGTGCTTTTCTCACGTTACTGTTCGCACAACATTGTTCTTCGCGCAACAGACAGTAACTTCTTTTTCACTCTATCAGCTTTCTTCCAAAATATCAATAGATATTTGAAAAATATCGTAATTATTTACTTCTGCCACCTTCTGAAATCCATATTCTGCCATAATCTGACGGCTTTCCTCACGCTGTTCCTGCAAAGCTGCAAATATTACGAACTCACATTTCTCTATAATTGCACGCTTCGCAATAATCCTATAATCAGGTGACGGTTCATTTAAATGCTCATACAGAAGCTTTCCATTCTTCCCGGAGCGTCGTCCCCTTCCATCACGTCCGAATGCCAGCTGTATAGAAGGATCATAAACTCTGAGATAAGATGCCACAGGATTACTCGCAGCCACCAGTGCATTCTCGGAACTTCGAAGAGATGCTATGATCTCAGCTGATTCAGCAACCTCCTGCGGAACCTTCTGATTATTCGCAACTTTTCCATAATTCCCAGCCTGCCATACGCTGGTTCCGCTGGTCACAACAAGAACCAGACACACAATAACAGCAACTGTCTGGATCCCACTGTTTCTGATTCGTCCCAAAAGCCCGGCAAAGGCAGCTGCGATCACCGGAACCGTAGGCAAAAGCCACAGTACTCTCCAATATACAAGCCCTCCGATACAGCGCTGTATAATTCCGGCTGTCACCGGGCAGAAATATACGAAACTGACAATTATCAGGTATGCCGCCAGATAACCAGCTTTCTTTTTTCTGCTTTCAAAAATCAACAGATAAATAACTGCCCCCAAAAGCAGATAAGAATACCAGCTTCCGTTCCAATACTGATTCCAGACTGCAAGGGGATTCTGTACCATTTCCATCATATCAATCTTTCCCCCTTATATTACCAGATATACTAATCCAAGAATCAATGCCGGAAAGCAACATGCGATTTCAATAAACATACGGCGGAGATTTCTGTTTCTGCACAGATCCACCAAGATAAAAACACCCATTACTATTGGCGAAAGCATAATACCCATAGAAGAAACATGGCATGCCGCCAGATTTGTGAGTGCCAGTATAAACCAGGAATATGCCGGCTGTTCATTTAATACTGCATGCAGTCCAAGATATATGAGGAACGGAAGGATCACAGATGCGAGAACTGCCTTTCCCTGCCAGATCCTTATCAACTGAAAATTCCCTGCTGTATACACAGAAAATCCCGAAAACCAGATCAGAACTGCGCAGAAAAACAGGAAAATGCCCTGCTTTCTTTTTTCCTCAGGAAAGAACATTTTTCCCATCTGATGGTATACCAGATAAGCTGCCGCAAAAAATACTGCCGGATAAATCACATGTGCCATAACTGCCGGATGCAGTCCACCGCTCAGCTGACTGATAACAGCCAGGAGAATCGGAAATGGAGACAGTACGTATCTCTTCGGCAATCTGTTATAAGCTATGCCGGAATATGGATCAATCTGAAAAATAGAATCTGTATACACGGAAGTTGTAGCTGTTCCCACATAAAAAGAATCATCTGCATCCATATGTGCATAAAGCACTGCAATCACAATCTGCACCAGAATCACAGCAATAGCAATCCACATCCACACCGATACCTTTGGAAGTTCCTTTCCAATCCGTCTTACATGCATCTTTGCATCCTTCTGAAGTTTCCGCAGACCAAAAACAGCTAAAATAATCATAATCACAGCAAATGCCGCTGTCACGAAATGTAATGACATTTTTCTGTAAGTCGCAGGCAAAATCAAAATTTCCGCTACTCCGAACATAAGAAGGATTCCTGTCAGGAAACTTTCTCCCAGTGTGTAATCTTTTTTTCTTTTTGCAAGAGGTGCTCCTGCTGCGGTCGGTACCAGAACCAGCCAAATACCCGCAAGCACCAGTTTTATCAACATCTGCATTTTACTTCTGCTTTGCTTTCTTCTTAAGAATACCCATTGCAATTTTCTCAGGTGTCATAGGAAGTTCCGTGAGACGCACACCGGTTGCATTATAAATTGCCTCTGCCAGTGCCGGACACGGAGTATCAATAACCAGCTCGCCGATCGATTTGGCACCAAACGGGCCTGTTTTTTCATAGCTGCTCTCAAATGCCACACGGATATTTCCAATATCCTGTCTGGTTGGAATCTTATACTGCATGAAAGAATTATTGCGGATTTTTCCCTTGTCTGTATATTGCACATCTTCGCTGAGTGCCATACCGATTCCCTGTGCAATACCACCCTCTGTCTGAACACGGGCAAGATTCGGATTAATCGGAGTTCCACAGTCAACTGCTGCTACATAATCCAGCACATCTACATTTCCGGTTTCAGTATCAACTTCCACTTCTACCATACCAACCATGAATGGTGGAGGAGAAAGTGGTGAAGAATGCTGTTTTACTACCTGAAGTTCAATATTGTTGAAGAAAGTACTCTTCAGTGCGATGTCTTCCAGAGATACTTTCTTCTCAGCATCCTCTGAACTGTTGAATTTTACATCTCCACTGTCAAAGCTGTTCTCTGCAGAAGTATTACCTGCAACTGTACCATCCACGTTGCTCAGATCTGCTGCATCCATGCCAAGTGTTTCATCGTAGAAGACATAAGAGCCATCAAAGTCAACTTTCTTCTCATCTACTTCCAGCATCTCTGCGCCAAGCTTGCAGATTCTCTTCTTAAGTTCCTCGCATGCTTTCATAACAGCCACACCCGTTGTATAGGTTGTGGAAGATGCATAAGATCCTGAGTCATACGGAGAAATATCAGTATCTACGCTGAATACAACAATATTATCCATCGGTGTGTTCAGACAGTCTGCTGCGATCTGCGCCATAATGGTGTCACAGCCTGTACCCATATCCGTACATCCAAGTGCAAGCGTATAGGAACCATCTTCATTCAGCTTGATATCTGCTCCGCCGACATCGACTCCTGCGATAGAAGATCCCTGCATTGCCATAGCAACACCGACTCCGCGGACTTTGCCATTGCCCATATCGCGGCGCGGATACTTGGAATCCCAGTCCATCATCTCTTTCGCTCGCGCCATACAGCGATCCATAGAGCAGCTCTGTGCAAACGGCACATCATGATATCCTGGAAGAGGGCCACCCTCTACCGGCATGTTCAGTTCCTTGATTTTAACAGGATCCATTCCCATCTGATGTGCAAGTTCATTCACTGCAGACTCTACCGCAAAAATACCCTGAGTAGCACCGTAACCACGATATGCTCCAGCGGCCTGTACATTGGTATATACAACATCAAAGGAGAATCTGTATGCTTCTGTGTGTCTGTAAAGTGCAATGGATTTATGTCCGCTCAGACCTACAGTTGTAGAACTATGTTCACCATATGCACCTGTATTTGACAGAGTATGAACATCGATTGCTTTGATGATACCGTTTTCATCTGCACCTGCACGCACTGTAATCTCCATCTCGTGACGTGGAGAAGAACAGATCATAGATTCATATCTGGAGAAGATCATCTTGGACGGACGTCCTGTCTTCCAGGTAACGATTGCAGGATAGATTTCACTGACAGAAGTCTGTTTCGCACCAAATCCACCACCGATTCTTGGTTTAATAACACGTACTTTAGAAGCCGGAATGTCCAGTGCTCTTCCCACGATTCGTCTCACATGAAACGGAATCTGAGTAGAAGACAGTACGATCAGTCTGCCAAAATGATCCATATAGCAGGCTGTACGGAAAGTCTCCATCATAGTCTGCTGATTTGCTTTTGTATGATAAGTACGCTCTACCGTGTATTTACATTCTGACAGAACTTTATCTACATCGCCCTGCTCTTCCATTGCTGTAGCACATAAATTCCGTTTATTGTCTCCTCCGAGCGGAATTTTCAGTTTCCAGTCCTCTTCCGGATGAACAAGGATCGGATTGTCCTTTGCCTTGTGCATATCCAGGACAGGTGTCTCCACACGATAGTCTACGCGGATCCGCTTTAATGCTTTGTCTACCGCTTCCTCTGTTTCACCGGCTACAAGAGCAACAACATCTCCCACGAAACGCACATGGCGGTCAATGATCAGTCTGTCGTCCGGACTCATCTCAGGTGCAGTCTGACCGGCAAGAGTGAAACGCTTCTGCGGTACATCTTTATAGGTAAGAACACATGCAATGCCGGCTACTTTCTCTGCGTTACCTGTCTTGATATCTTCTACCCATGCATTGGCATGCGGGCTTCTCAGCGCTTTGACGATCAGACAGTCCTTTGGCGCCAGATCATCTGTGTAAACAGGCTTTCCTGTTACCAGTGACATTGCATCAGTTTTTCGTACAGGTTGATTTACATATTTCATCTTTATGCTTCCTCCTGTGCTTTCTTATATTTAAGGAATTTCAGGATACTCTTTGTCTGAGAAACAAAGCCGGAACATCTGCACAGATTTCCTGCCAGATATTCTTTGATCTGCTCCTCTGTCGGATCTTTAATTTCAGCAAGCATTGCAAACACGTTCATGATAAATCCCGGATTACAGAAACCACACTGTTCCGCGCCTTCATTTGCCAGGAAACTTCCAAATTCCTGCGCCTCTCTCTGCATGCCCTCCAGTGTGACAATCTTCTTTCCCTCGATGCGCGCTGCAAGTGTACTGCAGGAAAGTACCGGGCGACCGTCCATAAGAACTGTACAGAGTCCGCAGTTTGCAGTCTCACAGCCTCTCTTTACACTGAAGCAGCCCTGCTCTCTCAGAAAATCGATCAGCAAAGTATCCGGATAGATCTCTGCATGACGATTTACTCCATTAAGCCAGAAATTAATATTCATTCTTCATTCCTCCTACTGCTTCCCAGGCTCTTCTTGTCAGTACTTTTACAAGGAGAGTTCTGTATTCTTTGGAACCTCGCATGTTGCCTGCAGTAGGAACATTCTCTGCTGCATATTCGGCAAATTCATTGATTGCTTCTGCTTTCTGCTTTTTGGTCATATTTCTGAAGTTCTTAAGAATCTGCTTCTTATCCTCTACGACCATGGCACGGGCGGGTCTGGCACCGATAACTGTTCTTGCTTCATCTCCGATCACAGATGCTGTACAGGTCAGTACCGGGAAATCGGTTTTCGTGTTTCTCTGGCTTAAGTAACAGGTAAGAAGCGGCTCTTTACGTATAATGATATTCACAAGGATGTCATTGTCCTTCTTCATGTTTACAAATTCAGTCAGTGGAATACGGCCTGCATCATACAATTCTACCCATGTATCCATTCCCAGAAACATGGTCAGAACATCTGAGAAACCATATCTTCCATAAATGCTTCCTCCCACTGTGGCACAGTTACGAAACTGTACTCCCACAATGTGGCAAAGGCTTTCTTTCATAGCTCCATGTGTGTAGGTGTTCAGAGCCTCGTTTGTCTCCAGATCACGGAGAGGAGTCATGCACCCGATCACAAATTCATCGTCATTCTCCAAGATCGTATCCAGTCCCAGACCGGAAAGATCGATTGCTGTAGCTACTGCTCTGTTGCTCATTTTCATCCAGACCATTCCGCCCAGAACGCGAGCTGTTTTTTTCTGGTTCAGCTCATAGGCTTCAGCCAGACTGTTTACCTTTACATAGCTTTTGATTTTCAGCATTATGTATCCCTTTCTTCCATACTTTTGTAACGTATCTGTCTGTATCTGTCAGACAGTCAATTAAGTATAATAGCATAATCTAAAGAAAAAATCTATAAATATCATCAATCTTATAAATAAATTTTCCGTTATCATTCTATCATATAGAATTTGAAAGTGTCTATTGATAAAAATATCCAAAATATGACAAAAAATCAGCAGGAATTACAGAATTAGTGGTTATCCGTGAGATAATACACTGATTCTGCAGTCCTGCTGATACGGATACAAGTAAGTTCCCGGCTCACTGCTTATTGCCTTTTACAAATGAAGCAGAGAGCTCATTTGCTTTAACTAAAATGTTATAGAAAAAATGTGTGCAAATTTTGAGACGCCTGTGAAATCGAAGTGAAAAAGATATGTGCAGAGTGTGAAATTCTTCTATTTTTTCTGATCAAACAGATTCCCACATGTAAATCAAACATTCGCATGTTTTTGTGTAGTATATATAATTTTTTTCTCATTATTTTTGTTTTTTTATGTATTTTACTGGTATTTTTCTGACATTAGTGTTATAATATTCACAAATAAAAGACGTGTTGCTGTAATATAAATGAATTGTATGAATCACCTTAACAAATCATCTGATTCATACCAAACAGTAACAAGGATGTCATAAAGGAGGTTTTGATTATGAGTAAACGCGTGATTACAATAAACAGGATGCTCGGCAGTAATGGCCGCCTGATCGGTAAAGCTCTGGCAGAAGAGCTTGGATTTGCTTTTTATGACAAAGAGCTGATCGATATTGCAGCTCAGAAAGAGAATATTCCTTTTGATATACTTGCCAAGGTTGACGAGAAACGCGGCAGTAACTGGCGTTTCCCAATTGACCATGAACTTCAGATGGACAGTGATTTTCATTTTGTTCCTATGAACGATGTCCTCTTTGATCTCCAGCGTAAAATTATTCTGGAGGCTGCTGAAAAAGAAGATTGTGTAATTGTCGGAAGATGCGCAAACTATATCCTCGACAACAAATGTCTGAGCGTATTTATCCATGCACCATTTGATTACCGTGTACAAACCGTCATCGAGCGTACAGGCAGGGAAGAAAAGAGTGCTCAGAAGCTGGTTAAGAAAGTGGATAAAGAACGCCGTACTTATTATGAATACTTCACAGACAAAAAGTGGAAGGACATCTCCCAGTATCATCTGGCATTTGACAGCAGCAAATTCAGTCAGGATAAGATTGTAGAAATGATCAAGACAGCATTATAACTCTCTTAATTTCCTGATTTAAATTTTAAACAGTACCTCCATTTATAAATATAAAAACAGGTTCTTCGGAACCTGTTTTTATATTTAAGCGGATATTCGCAATCCGCTTCGCTACGTGGCTCTACACCAAATAACTGCTCCGCAGTTTATCAGAAAGAGCTTGCACTCTTCCTGATACAAGCAAGTCCCCACCCACTGCTTATTGCTTTTCGCAATTGAAGCAGGGGACTTACTTGATTTGGTTAAATTAGCTGTTGACGACTATTTTTTATCTGATCTCATATCTGAAATATACTGTTTCAGAAAGTCATATATCTGGTTTTCTGTAGGCGGACATCCATTTACATTATGCTCAAATTTACACGTACATGCTCCAACACCCAGTTTTCCTGTTTTGCCGCGATAGCCCTGACCGATGCAGATCTTTGTGTCCAGTTTTTCAAAAAGTCCATCATTTTTCAGCATTTCCAGTGCAGGGATCAGATATCCATAGCAGGCGCTGCAGGATTCTACTTCTTCTACCGCATCCTGAAGTTCTACTACTTTTCGAGATTTCGGCAGTTCTTTCCGGGCAGTTTCCTCGCAGTAAATGATGTGTGCATTATTCAGATCCGTACTTCCAACTCCCAATTTCCCTGCCAGTTCAATATACGGCACATCCTTTGTTGCATAATGCATGACCTGACAGACATAAGAATCAATCAACACCGGATCCATTCCCGCCCAGACACGGTTCATTACTACCGGATTACCACCATCTTCGAAATCCAGATCTCCGCAGATGTTATCAACCACAATAAAATCCTGGTGAATTCCTGTATTCAGATGCGCAATTGGTTTGTGCAGTCCCATTGCATGAAAACGGCGCTTCTCAGTATTCGGAAGCAGCCCCTTGAGATTCTTTAATGCACAGGTAATTTTCGTCTGGCAATGCCCTTTTAATACCGGAACATTAATCAGGAAATCGACATCTGCCACACGTTCGCAGATATTTAACTTCATACCCTTACAGTCACGCTCAATTCCTTTATCCTTCTGCATATCCCAGAATGGCACCTGATATTTCTCTGAAAGTTCACGATAACCGCACACCTCATATGCTTCTGTTGTCTTATCTCCTACCCAGGAACCCTCAAGGATAACAATCTTTCTATAACCGTTTTCCTGCAGGTACTCAATAATTCCCGCCACAATCTCCGGATGCGTAGTAGCACCCCAGGAGGCTTCAGATGGAGAAACAAGGTTTGGCTTAATACCAATCTGTGTATCTGCATCAGGTATTTGTGCCGTTAGATTGCACTTCGTCAGAAGATCTTTTGTCATTTCTTTATATTGTGTGCCGTTTTTTATATAGATTTCATTTCTGTTCATTGATATATCCTTTTAGTTACTGAATTTCCTGTCATGCGGATAAAATCATCCACATTGGGTTAAATAGTTACTTTTGATTTACCATTGTATCATAGCACATTTGTCCGCGCAACAATATACTCCAAAACAAAAAGAGCCTTCCCGGCTCTTTTTGCTCAGTATTTTTATAACCATCTGAAAATCATAAATACTGTTATCACTGCTCCTGTGACAACAGTAATTCCAGATAACTTCCAACTATGGTTATTTCAATAATCACTATATCAGACTAAATTTTCTTTCTACAAATATTTCTGCATGTCATCCCGCAGATTTTCTTCCATTCTGATAAGTTTCTTTGCAGCGGAAATACTTTCTGAGGATGCGTCTTTGCATTGGTGCAAAGCTTCTGTGATAGACTGAATTCCCATATTGCATCCGTTCATGATAATTTTAACAGCTTGTTTGTTTTCGTCTTCTCCTGTCATCATTTTTACACCTGTAGTCATCCAGGAGAATGTGGAGACCATAACTCCCGGTTCTTTTTCAGGCTGTCCGGCACGCAGGAGCATTTTAGAGACTTCCGCTTCCAGTTCTTTATGTCTGGAACAGTATTTTTCGATTACTCCCGCAATCCCGGCGTCAGTTACATGATGCTGGACCTGCTCCATGCTCTCGATTCCCATTTTACATCCGACACTGCATTCCTCCAGCAGTTTTTTGGTGCTGTTATCCATTTTGATTCCTCCTGTCAAAATAATTCACTTATATCTTGTATCGGATGTAGTATGTGTATTTTGTTTTTATCTATGCAAAGCAATTACTATGTTCAGATACGCCGCAAAAGTTAACCAGATCAGATACGGAATCAGAAGTTTTGCAGCTCCCCGGTCAATTCTGGCAAACTCTTTTATCAGAACGAATACCAGATACCATAACAGCAGAATCCATGCTGCTGCAAATAGCTGCCATCCCAGATTGAAAAAAATTATCGGCCAGAGGAAGTTTACCGCCAACTGGATCAGATAAAGTTTCAAGCTTTCTGCTTTTGGATTCTTCATATAAATTCTGTATGCTGCAATCCCCATCAATGTATACAGAATTAGCCATACTATCGGGAATACCCATCCCGGCGGTGACAGAGGCGGACGGTACATTTCCTGGTATTTCTCCATACTTCCGGAAGTAAGAAAGCCTGCAATCACTCCGGTTCCCAGAGAAATTAACAGGCTGACTGCCAAAGGTTTCCGTTTCATCGAAAAACTCCATTATTCTAAAATCAATTTATTATATTCTGAAGTTATCGCAAACATTCTGACTACTTCTTCATTTTTTCTGATATGTCTGCACCAGATGATATACCAGTGTGCTTGCAAATACTGCTACGAGAAATCCTCCCAGAACATCTCCGGGATAATGCACTCCCAGATAGAGTCTGGAAAAAGCTACCATACCCGCCAGAATTACTGCCGGAACTCCATATTTCTTTGGCAGCATTCTGAAGAAAATCAGGGCACATGCAAAAGATGCACATGTATGACCGGATGGAAATGAGAAATCCGTCGGCCTGGTGATCAGAGGAATAATCTCTGTATAAGCATCAAAAGGTCTCGGGCGGGCAACAATATTCTTAAGCAGTACATTCGTGATCAGAAATCCCACTGCAAGGGAAAGCAATGCTGCAATTCCTGTCCTGCGTGTTTTTTTCGGGACCAGCAGTGCCACTGCCAGCACGATCCAGAACCATCCCGCATTTCCCAGAAAAGTGATCACTTTCCAGAATGGTGTCAGAGCATCTATTCTTAAATGTTCCTGTATCCACAATAAAATATTCATATCCAGCTGCTGTAATGTCATCATAAATTTCTCCCATTACTTTCATTTTCTGCCAGAATATCATAAAAGAAATAAAAAGTCAAAATATCGTATAAAACTGTCAAAATACAGATAGCATCTGCCTAGCAAAAAAGTTATGATAAACATAAGTCAAGCGGATCAAATCATCCGCATTCGGTTAAATTGTCTGATCAGACAACTAGAAAATTTATTATGGGGGTAAATATGACAAATACGTTATCAACCGGTAAGGACGATTTTTACCGGCAGATGTTTAAGCTGACGATTCCGATCATTATTCAGAATCTGCTCAGCGCAGCGGTTAACTCCGCGGACGTAATCATGCTGAATTACGTCGGACAGTCTGCGATTTCCGCAGTATCTTTAGCTGCCAATTACTCCAATATCCTGTTTATGGTATATTACGGACTTGGCACCGGTGCATCTCTTTTATGTGCGCAATATTTTGGAAAAAATAATATCCAGGCAATACATGCTATCGAGGGAATCGCGCTTCGTTTCTCGATCGCCATTTCCGGAATCGTTGCATTAATTGCATTTTTTGCACCTCAGCTTATGATGAAGATTTTTACATCTGACCCTGAACTGATTTCTATTGGTTCTTCTTATTTAAGGGTCATGGGTATTACATATCTGTGCTGGGGCGTTACGGAAGTTTATCTGGCGATTCTGCGCAGTGTTGGACGTGTAACGATCAGTATGGCACTGAATATGCTTGCTTTTGTTCTGAATATTATTCTGAATGCAACTTTCATCTTCGGATTATTCGGAGCACCAAAGCTTGGCGCTACAGGTGTTGCCATCGCAACGGCTTCTTCCAGACTGGTAGAACTCGTTGCCTGTGTAATTGTTTCTTTCCTGAGCAAAAATGTAAAGCTGAATCTGACTTATATGTTTATCCGCAGCAAAGTATTATTCCGTGATTTTATGAAACTGTCACTTCCGGCACTTGGAAATGACGTATCCTGGAGTGTGGCATTCTCTATGTACTCTGTAATCCTGGGACATCTTGGCACAGATGCAGTTGCTGCAAACTCTCTGGTTACAGTTGTCCGTAACATCGGCTCTGTGTTCTGCTTTGCAATTGCCAGTGCAGGAACGATTCTTCTTGGAAACGTTATGGGAAAAGGCGATCTGGAGAAATCAAAAATATATGCTTCCAGAATGTTGAAGATGACTGTTATCGCCGGTGCGATCGGCGGCGTGATCGTATTTGCTATCACACCTCTGGTTATGAGATTTGCTTCTCTGAGTGACGGTGCAATGCATTATCTGAAATATATGCTTCTTATCAATACTTACTATATTATGGGGTCTGCAGTGAATACCGCACTGATCGCCGGAGTTTTCCGGGCAGGTGGTGACACGAAGTTTGGTCTGATCTGCGATACCATTGATATGTGGGTATATGCAGTGCCGCTGGGATTTTTCGCAGCATTTGTTCTGAAGCTCCCGGTGCTTTGGGTATACTTCCTGTTATGTACAGATGAATTCGTGAAATGGCCATGGGTATTCCACCATTACCGCCAGGGAAAATGGGCGCAAAATATTACACGCGAAAATTTATTTGAGCAGGAAAAAGCTTCATAAAATATAAATTCAAATATAAAAAAGGCAGGAATGTTCATTTACCAAACATTCCTGCCTCTTTTATGTCTGCAGAATTCCCTCTGCGAACATACATTTTCAGTTATAAAAACGATTATAATGTATTCAGGTCAATTTTGTAATCGTCAGAGCCCTGACCGTCTACAGTATAGTATGCGGCTTTCTGCTCTACGTTTAAGTAAACACTGATTTCTTTTCCTGCGATGCCTTTTGCTTTGATGTCTTCTTTGATCGCTTCTTCGATGGAGCTCATTGTAACTGCAAAACCAGGTAATTCGATAGTTGTTTCTACGAATTTTTTGATGTCGATATTCTTGGTCACTTCTTTTACTGCTTTCTTTACAGTTTCTTTTGCTTCTTCTACAACAGGAGCTTTGGCAATGTCAGATGCAACATCTTTTGCTTCTTCGATCACCTCTGAAGCTTTAACAGTTGTTTTCTCTACTGTTTCTTTTACTGCTTCTGTAGCCTTTGTTGTAGCTTCCTTGATTGTTGTCTTTGCTTTTGAAGTTGATTTTTTTCTCATAATAATCTCCTATTCCAACTGATGGTCTAACAGTTTCCTACCAACCGTAACACAAAATCCAGATAATGTCAAATTTTTGTCAGGGATTTAACAAACAATTTACTCTACATTCTTCAAAGCCTCGTCCATCGGCACTTTCTTCACTCTTCTGAACTCCAGCAGTGCTACAATTCCATAAGTGATAATTCCCGCAGCAAACATCTGCACATAGATCATCGGGTCGATCCAGAGGGTGATCCATCCTGAAATGCTGGACAGCATCATCTCACGGAATAATACATTCATAATCGCTGTCTCAATTGGAAGACTGAGCAGAAGACAGATTACTACCACAATAGACGTGGACAAAATATATAACCTGCTGATCTCACCGTTGGTATAGCCAAGAATCTTTACCATGGAAATAGACTGAGCATTTTTCTCAATGATGATCTTAGACAGCAGATAGATCAGTACCATATAGATCATAATGGCAAACCCATTGATCAGGCCCATCATACTTCCCATGGACACATCCAGCTGTCTCGAAATCTTGGTCAGAGCGTCCAGATCAACCACGGAACCAATATACTGACTCTTGATATCTGTAAGTTCTGTATCTGAGAAATAGCCGCTGTAATAGTCATCTCCCAGGTCAAATGTATCGTTCAGTTCGCTTCGCGGCATGAATACGCAGAGAGCAGCTGTATAGTCATAGATTCCTGCTACCTTAAAAGTGTATTTATCTTTCTCATACTTTTCTTTCAGAGTAATGGAATCTCCGACATGGATCAGGAATTTATCTGCATATGCTTTGGAAATATATACGCCTGCAGTATTTTTTCCTGTATTGACAACATCATTGTCGTCCGTATTGGCACCATCAGAAGAAATCTCCTTGTCTGCGCTATTTTCTTCTATATTATCAAAATCTATTTTTACATATTTACTGTCCGGTTCAATACCATAAAGCAGTACTTCCTCGCTCTTATATTTCCCAGGCAGCGTATTCAGCGAATAAGCAGAAAACTCTTCTGCATCTTCGTTATCCGTATCAGAATCCATATAAAATTCCAGCAGTGAAATCAGACTTTCAAATTTATTTCCGCTTACTGCACTGACCGGAACCTGAAGCATATATTGATACTTCGCCAGCATATTATCCTGGATCTCCACCTGATAATGAGACAGCGCAGACGGAAGCAGCAGCCCAAACATCAGAAGCAGGTTCGCAAATATAATTCCTATAAACAACACGATATAGTTGCTCATATTCTGGAAGATTACACGGAGTCGGAATCTGGAAAATATTTTAATCTTTGGACTTAAATGGATAGCTCTCTTCTGCCTGCGTCCTGAAGAAAGATCCCTGCGCAGGAATTTCAGCGGAGACAGTTTTAATTTATGTCTGAGGACTCCGTAATTTACCACCAGCATAATGATCACCGGAACTACTGTTGTAAGCAGAAAGGCTTCTGCATTCCATATGGTCACATAAGTCGGAAGACTGTAACTTCCATAATACATACCTGCACAAACGCCCTTAAACACTGTATATCCGAGGATATTTCCAATCAGTGCTCCAACCAATGTAACAAGAACCGGAAGTGTCATATAATGAAGAACCAGTTCCCGCCTGGTATATCCGGATGCACGGAGTGTACCAATAACGCCGGCTTCTTTTCGAATGGTATTGCTGATGGTAATTCCAAATACAAATGCCATGATCACCATAACAATATAAAGCAGCATGATCACCATCGCCTTATCACCGCCCATATCATCTCCGGTAAAAATAATTGCCTGATTCAGGTACTGCGGTACAAAAGCTTCCAGTGTAACGATTTCTCCGATATCTTCCATCAGTTTTTCGGAAACTTCCTTTTCCTCCTTCTCTGTTTCCGGTTTCTGATCATATATCCAGGAATAATTGTACTGTAACTTCTCCTGGTTCAGAGAATTAAATTCTTCCTCCGTCACAACAGAAACTCCGAATTTCACGGAATCAAACATAGAATCATTGTTATTCTGAAACAAACAGCTATAATCAGAAAGAGCCACCAGCCCTGTAATCTTCCAGGTCTTATTTCCGCTCTGAAGTGTATCACCTACAGATAGACTATTATTGTCCGCATACATTCTGTCGATAGCTATCTCTCCTGTTTTCGCCGGAAGCTCTCCATCCATCAGGCAGACCCTGTTAATCTCCTCTCTGTTTTTGAAAATACGCATAGTACTTCCATTGTCAAGAGGTTCCTCCAGATAGAAATTATCGTATAATTTTACACCCAGCTTCTCTATTTCTTCCCGCTGACCTTTATAAATCTGCTCAGCTGTGCGAAAATTTCCATCTTCAATGTTATATTTTTCGAAACTCTCATTATATGCAATGAGCATACTTCCATCCGCTACAAGGAAACCGGACACAAAGCCTATGGTTGCAACCATCAGGATAAAAACTACCAGATACTTTCCAATTTCACTTTTCAGCTCTCTCGGCAATCGCTTTCTTAAAGGATTCTTCATCGCTTCGTCCTCCTTACCAGTCAAGCTCTGCGGCAGGAATCTTGTGCTCATTAATGTAATTCTTCCGGATCATACCGTCTCGAAGCTTCACTACACGATCCGCCATATCTTTAATGGCATCATTATGTGTTACCATAACAATCGTATTGCCATATTTCTGATTTACAGTTTCAATAAGTTTCAGAATCTCTTTCGAAGTATTATAATCAAGCGCTCCTGTCGGCTCATCACATAACAGAATATCCGGATTCTTCACAATCGCCCTGCCAATAGCAGTTCTCTGCTGCTGACCACCCGAAAGCTGATTCGGAAGCTTCCTCTGATGCTCATAAATTCCCAGAGTATGCAGTAACTCATCTACATCCAGCGGTTTATCACTGAGATATGCACCTACTTCTATATTCTCTCTTACTGTAAGATTCGGGATCAGATTATACATCTGAAAAATATATCCCAGATGCTTACGTCTGTACAACGACAACTTCTTCTCCGACATATCCGCCAGACGCTCCCCATCTATGATCAGATTCCCCTCATCCGCACTGTCAATTCCGCCAATAATATTCAAAAGCGTAGACTTCCCCGAACCAGACGGCCCCAGAAGAACACAAAACTCTCCCCTCTCTATTTCAAGATCCAGCCCTTTCAGCACATCCACACGACTGTCCCCCGCACCAAAAGACTTCTTAATACCCTGTATCTGCAAAAACATTTTTTCCTCATTCCTCCCTCATAACAGCTCCTATAGAGCCAATCTCTCCAGCATAACAAAGTAGGCTTATAACAATGTTATGCCCCACTAACTTTATGTTAGTGTAAACTTACTCCCTTGTCAACCGATTTTCGCAGTTTCGAAAAATTTCGCAATAATATATAAATACCAAATCTACTCAGACCCATATTGCGTACACCTTACCCTTTATAATTACTCTCATAAAGGAAAAGTAACCGAACAGTTCAGTTCATTCAAAAATTCCCTCCACTTTAACCAAATCAAATAATCCCCCTGCATCCATTACATAATGCAATAATCAAAAAAAGCAATTTGTCGGCACACTAACCAAATCCCAACGCAGAAATATCGTTTATATGGGCTGCATTTGCAGGCATCTTAGATTTTCTTAGCCACTAAAAATCTGCGTTATGAGGAAAAATAGCAACCTGTCTGAGCGAAGTCTGCAACGAAGCGAGTTTTGCATTTTTCCTCATGCCCTTAGCAGATTTCTAGTGGCTTAGAAAATCTTAGATGCCGAAACCGCAGCCCATATAAACGATATTTCTGCGCGTCCCTTTGGTCCTTCCCCACAAAAAAAGCAGTCCCACTATACCTAATAATGATATAGTAGAAACTGCCTCTTTCCCACTTACTCTTAATGTCTGACTTCCACAAACTTAGCCCTGTTCATCAACGGATGCGCCAACTTAATCGCATCTTTCGGACAAACCATAACACATGCACCACAATAATAACACTCACCCGGATACATAATGATCGGATGTTTCCCCTTTTCCGGTGAAGGAAGCAGGATATCACACTGGCATACATTTGCACACCGATTACATCCAATACACTTACTCTCATCATACTTCAGCGGATTCGTACTGCAAGGCACCGGCTCAACCTCAAAAGAAGTACCCTCTGCATTCTGTACCTGCTCTTCCTCCTGAACCTTAGCTGCAGTCACATATTTCTCCGCACGTCCCGCATTCTGTGCTTCTTCCATAATATAATCCTGATTCCGCTTCTCATACTCATCCTTCAGCTTACCAAAGAAATCCAGAGGGACAATCCTTGTCACAGCCTGACCATTCTCCTGATGGATCACGATATGCTTACGATCCTCTACAGGATCCATTTCCGGATAATCACTTCTGGTAAAGCATAACGGAGCAGAACTTGACTTACGTGCCAGACATGCATGAAGCACAAGCTGGGCAACTGTAAGAATATCCAGAACCTCATGGGTACGCATCAGATCATGCGGATTATCCGCAACAAGCTCCGGTACAATATCTTTCTCAAAACTCTGCAGCAGATCAAGTCCCTCTTTTAACAGTGCCTCACACTTCACACCGCCACAGTAATTCTGCATAGCCTTGGAAATTGCCATATTTAGCTCTTTCCAGCCCATACCATTCTCTCTGTCTGCATATAACGGTGCATATAAACGCTTCTTCTCCGCATCTGCATCCGCTCTGTTAAAGTCTGCAAGCTCCACACTCTTCGCATAAGCAGAAGCCTTACGTCCTGCATAATATCCTGTCGCACATGCAAATCCTGCACAGTCAGAAGCATAAAGCTGATCACCGGCAGCATAAATACCGTCAATATTTGTCTTCAGATCCCAGTCATGCATAATTCCGCCCGGTGCTCCGAAGAACTGTCTCTCCTGATCCAGAAAACTTGCGGACTGCCAGCCTGTACCATAACTCTGAAGCATATGTTTCTCAGGGTCAAAGCCACGCTCTGTATAATTCTGAAAGATCGGGATCTTTGTCTTGGCTTCCTCACCTACCATCATGCCCCAGATGACTCTGCGCTCTTCATCCGGCATACGGCTTAAGTCAGCATAAAACGGAAGCTGATAACCACGTTTGATCAGCTCTGCGAAATCTACTGTCTCCGGTCCTCTGTATTCATATTTCGGATTATCGATCACACCGCCCTTTAAGAAGAACTTCTGTCCTTTTGCAGGGTAATATCTCTCTGAAACTGTCTTCAGTTCTTTTCCGTCACGGTCCACATATGGAATTTCCACACCTCTGGCATCTACCATTGTAGCTGCATACCAGGTATTATGGTTGTTTCCTGCACCATATGGTGGGAAACTTCTTCCTGCCGCAGAGAACTCTGCACGGACAGATTTCTCCATCATAGTAAATTCAATTCCTGCTCTCCATCCCATGGCATGTCCGCTTCCGATACTCTGCATAGGTCTGAACTCGCAAAGACCTGTAGTGTCCGCATTAAACAGCCATACACGGGCCGGACGTGACATAGTAAGGATCGTGGATTTTGCGCGGAAAATATAAAACTTTCCGGTATGTACATTCATACCCATAGCACCTGCGCCGCGCTTTTTACCATTTTCCTCTGCCACAAGCAGTGCTGTGGCCTCTGTACGGTCCATGATATTGACACCAAGACGCTTCATCTCTTTTACCAGTGCAGGTTTGAAAGTAGAACCCCATACACGGATCGTAAATTTATTTTTATAATCATAAGCAAACATCAGCTTTGTTTTTTCATCGCGGAATTCTGCACCTACGAATTCATCCTCTGTATCACGGATCTTACCACCAAAAGACTCCAGATCAACAAGACGGTCATATCCTTCACGGCACTCAATATAATGCGCGATACCATTACTGTACCAGTCCTGTTCATTCACATAGGCCTCTGCGATCTCCTCAGGTGTTACCTCTGAACAGGGATTTGTACAGGCAGATTCCCAGTGATCAAAACCGGTTCCTGCTGCTCCGCTCTTTTCTGTAGCACCTTTCTCCACCAGAGTAACAGACAGACCTCTTCTGGCTGCAGCAATTGCTGCGAAACATCCGGAAAGTCCGCCGCCAAGTACCAGCACATCACTGGTAACAGTCTCTTCCTGCCCTATTTCATTGGCATACGGCCAGTTAAACTCTTTATTCTTCATTTTCGATTTCCTCCATACTATCTTATCCCTGTACCGGACACGCTGAGAAATGTCCAGGTGACACCTCTACCAGCGGCATTTCCCCACTGTGGCAGCTCTCCTTCGCCAGAGGACAGCGGGCTGCGAAACGGCATCCCGGTTTCGGATTGATCGGGCTTGTTACCTCACCCTGCAGAAGTGTTCTCCTCTTATGACAGGACTCAATACTCGGGATCGGGATGGCTGCCAGAAGAGCTTTTGTATATGGATGTACCGGATTGCAAAAAATCTCCTCAGCCGGTGCTTTTTCTACACATTTTCCAAGATACATAACCATGATCTCATCAGAAATGTGCTTTACAACGGAAAGATCATGTGTAATAAACAGATAAGTCAGTCCCATCTGTTCCTGTAAATCCATAAGAAGATTCAGAATCTGTGCCTGAATGGAAACATCCAGGGCAGATACCGGTTCATCGCAGACTACAAATTCCGGATTCAATACCAGGGCACGTGCAACACCGATACGCTGTCTTCTCCCGCCGTCAAGTTCGTGAGGATAAGCCATTGCCAGACGTTCTGACAAACCTACGGTATCCATGATCTCACTGACACGCTCCTGAATTTCTTTCTTATTCTTACAAACTTTATTTACGATCAGCGGTTCCGCGATCAGCTGCTGGACCGTCATACGTCCATTCAGACTGGAATACGGGTCCTGGAAGATCATCTGAAGTTTTGGACGTACCTGATGAAATTCCTTTTTAGAAAGATTTGCAATGTTTTTTCCTTTAAAATCAATCTCGCCGGAGGTTGGCTCATAAAGCTGAAGCAGAGTCCTTCCAAGAGTGGATTTTCCGCATCCGGACTCTCCTACAACGCCCATGGTGTGACCTTTCTCTATGGAGAAGCTGACATCATCTACTGCATGGAGCATTCCGGCATTTGTCTTAAAATATTTTTTCAGATTTTTTACATCAAGAAGTGTCTCACTCATCTGCCTGTCTCCTTTCCATTCTCTGCTGCTCCATTTCCGGTGAAGAAAACAGGTGGCAGCGAATCTGATGACCATCTTTCTCCCATACTTCCGGCTGTTTATTTTTACAGAGCTCTGTACAATGGCTGCATCTTGGTGCAAATTTACATCCCTTTGGAAGGTCAGTCGGATCTGGCATCAGGCCCTCGATCGGATGAAGTCTGCGGGCATTTTCCTGAAGATTCGGGATAGAACCAAACAGACCTGTTGTGTATGGATGATGGTTTTCTCCTGTAAAAATGTCTTCCAGAGTTCCATATTCTACAATTTCTCCGGCATACATGATACCCACTTTATCGCAGGTTTCTGCAACCACACCCAGATCATGCGTAATCATAATTACAGATGTGCCATATTTTCTCTGAAGGTCACAGATCATAGAAAGAATCTGTGCCTGAATAGTTACATCAAGAGCTGTGGTCGGTTCATCCGCAATGAGAAGCCTCGGATTGCACACAAGCGCAATCGCGATAACCACACGCTGACGCATTCCACCAGAAAACTGGTACGGATAATCATTCTTACGCTCTTTCGGAATACCTACAAGTTCCAGAGTTTCCTCTGTTTTTTTATCAATTTCTTTCTGGGAAAGTCCTTCTTCATTGTGAAGATACAAGGCCTCTCCAATCTGGTCACCTACTGTAAGGACCGGATTCAGAGCTGTCATCGGATCCTGGAAAATCATGGAAATCTTCTGGCCGCGGATATGTTCCATTTCCCGCTCTTTCATTGTACAGACATTCTGATTTTCAAAAAGGATCTGGCCGGATGTGATCCTGGCAGTTCTCTTTGGCAGAAGTCCCATGATCGCCATGGCTGTAGTTGTTTTTCCGGCACCTGTCTCTCCCACAAGCCCCATTGTTTCCCCCTGTTTCAGGGAAAAACTGATTCCATTTACTGCATAAACGGTTTCCAGGTCTGTCTTATAAATTATGGACAGATCCTCCACCTTTAAAATTTCTTCCATCTTAATCAGTATCTCCCTTCTTAATCTTTCAGTTTCGGATCCAGGGCGTCTGTCAGACCATCGCCTACCAGGTTAAAGGCAAGAGAAGATAACAGGATAAACATACCCGGGAACAACAGCATATATGGTGCAGAAAACAGATAAGTCTGAGCATTGGAAAGCAGTGCACCCCATTCCGGTGACGGAGGCTGAATACCCATTCCAATAAAACTAAGTCCTGCTGCAGACAGCATCATATCCGAAATGCTCATAGTTGTATTTACAATGATCGGTCCCATTGCGTTTGGCAGTACATAACGAAAAATAATTCTTGCATTGGAAGTTCCGTAAGACTTCGCAGCTTCTACATAATCCTGCTCTGCTGTTGTCAGGACTACGGATCGGATCAGACGGACATTTCCCGGAATACAGGAAACCGTAATGGCAATGATCAGATTTCTTAAGTTTGTTCCCAGCGCTGCTACAACAGCCAGAGAAAGCAGAATTGGAGGTACGCACATAAATACATCCATAATACGGCTGATCACATTATCAACAATTCCGCCGAAATATCCGGCGCTTGCACCCAGGACTGCCCCTACTGCCAGCGCAAGAAGACTTGTGACAAGTCCTATCATCAGGGAATATCTGGAACCGTGAACGATTCGTGCAAAGAGGTCACGTCCAAGTTCATCTGTTCCAAAGAAGTGTCTCAGACTCGGTCCCTGCAGACGATCTGCACCTACCTGTTCAATACATTTACTGTAAGGCACGATCAGATCTGCAAACACTGCCATTCCAATAATCAGCACAAGCAGTACAAGTCCCAGAACTGCAGCCTTATTTTTGCGGAATCGGCGCCAGAACTCTGAAAGCTGCGCATGTTTTTTTCTTTTATTCATGGCGTTTTCCTCCATTCTGGTATTTCGCCTTGATCCTCGGATCAATAAACGCATACAAAATATCAACCAGCAAGATAACAAAACTGAAAAGCACTGCCAGGAATAGGGTCGCACCCATAACCATCGGAATATCTTTCTGACGGATCGCAGTTGTCATCAGTGTTCCCATACCAGGCATTGCAAAAACTGTCTCAGCAATGATCGCACCGCCCAGAGATGCACCGAACCCGGTTCCCAGTGCAGTGACTACCGGAAGAAGTGCATTTCTCAATGCATGTTTCCAGATCACACGTTTACCGGAAGCACCTTTTGCCTTAGCTGTACGGATATACTCCTGGCGGATCGTCTCCAGCATCGCAGACCTGGTCAGACGCAGAAGTCCTGCAGCCGAAGTCAGCGAAACCGTCAGAGTCGGCAGAATAAAATGCTTCAGTGAAGCAGCACCAAATGACGGAAGCCATCCCAATTTCAGGGAAAATACGATCAGCAGCATCAGTCCAAGCCAGAATCCTGGCATAGATGCAAAGACCAGCGCAACAACAACGCATACATGATCTGTAATAGAATACTGGCGTACTGCTGAAAGAATTCCAAGAGAGATTCCTATAATGGAGGAAACACACATGGAAAGCAGAGCCAGAACAAATGTGTTCGGAAATCTTGCCAGAATATCATTGATAACCGGCTGACGGGAAGCATAAGAAGTTCCCAGATCAAAATGGAAAATAATATTTCCGATATAAGAAAAGAATCGGATAAAAAACGGTTTATCATAACCAAACTGCGCATTCAGTGCAGCAACATCTTCCGGTTTGGCAGTAATTCCCAGAATAATAGTTCCCGGATCACCAGGTGTCAGAGAAAGAATCGTAAATACCAGAAATGCCACGCCAAGAAGAACCGGTATCATATATAAAATTCTCTTGATTATGTACTTAGCCATATAAGCGGCCCCTTTCATATCATAAAAGACTGCTGCAGTAAGCACTTCCATGAACTCACACACGCTTCTGGGCGATCCATGTCTATTGCTTATGCAACAGTCCTTTGTTTATTCATCTAGATCAGTCAAATTCAGTTAGCTCTTTATCTTTTTAGTAACTCATTTTGTACTGTGGTAAATCTGTTTATGCCCAGTTGAAATCATATACATAGTAGTTTCCTTCAAACGGGAACTCTTCCGGGCAGGTCAGATCTGCATTATATGCATACAGTGTAAGCGGATTGCAGAGAACTGCATAAATCGCTTCATCCTGTGCTTTTGTAAATATCTCGTCAAAGATCTCAAGTCTCTTATCACTGTCTGTCTCTGTTCTTGCATCATCAAACAGTTTATCCATTTCTTCATCAGAGTATCTTGCATTGTTTGCAGTTCCGATATAATCAGATGTAAATGCCATCTCAAGGCTCTGTGTATCACCATCCAGAGTCATTGTCAGAGCTGTGATTCCGTAATTTCCGCTTGTCAAATCACTGATATAAGAGTTGAACTCTTTTACGGAAATAGTCATCTCAAGTCCAACAGCTTTCAGATCATTCTGAATAACAGTTGCAAGGTTTGAATATTTCTCAGCTACAAGAATCTCGCCCAGGTCATACGGAGTTTCGATTCCTGCTTCTTTCAGAAGTTCTTTTGCTTTCTCAGGATCATATGTGTACTGCGGCTGGTCATCAGAATATCCGCTTCTCTCTTTTGCGCAGATGTTAGAGTTTACTTCTGCTTCACCGTCATAGCATACAGAAACAAGATTATCTCTGTCGATAGCGTAGTTGATCGCCTGACGGACTTTTTCATTATTAAATGGTTCTTTTTCAAGATTCATGGATACATAAGCGAATCCTGAATTCTTTACTTCTGCGATTTTGATCTGAGGATTTGCCTGAAGCTGTGAAAGTACAGAAGAATCAACTTCTGCAAAGTTAACCTCTCCTGTCTGCAGTGCGATCGCTTTTGTTGCTGCATCCGGGATTACCTCAAATGTAAGATTCTTGATCTCAGGAGCTCCACGATAGTAGTCTTCGTTTGCTTCCAGAGTGATGTTGCTTCCTGTTGCACGATTCACAAATTTATATGGACCGGTTCCGATCGGGTTTGTTGCAAATGCATCTTCATCTTTTTCATAGTATGCTTTTTCACAGATATAAGGAGTAAGTACACCCTGAAGGAACGGTGCATACGGAGTATCCAGGTGGCATACAACTGTGTTGTCATCTGTTGCTTCTACACTTGACAGCATAGAAATCTGTGAGCCCTGATATTCAGACTGTTTGAACAGTTCCAGAGAGAACACTACATCGTCCGCTGTTACTGTAGCGCCGTCATGAAATTTCACATCGTCTCTTAAATGGAATGTATAATCCAGACCATCCTCACTGATCTCATAACTCTCAGCAATTCTTGGCTCCGGATCATGTTTTCCGTCCGGATTATAGTACATTAAAGTATCATAAATCTGATTTAAAACATCCTGCTCTACGCCTGTGGAATAATTCGTTGCGTGAAGAGTATCGATATCTGCGTCAAGAGCAATGACGAGGTCTGTCTTATCTGCTGCCTGTGCAACAGTTGCGAAACACATAGATGCTGTCACAGTACAGACAGCTGTTAAAATTGCAAGGGCTTTTTTCATTCTCATAGTTCTGGTCCTCTTTCTTTTTATGCCGGTTTGAAAGTTTCTTAATCAGGCGGATAAAATCATCCGCAGTTGCTGCTTGCTTAATACTAATCTGGTTAAAACTTAAATGTGTATCTGGAAAATGCATTCATCAGATCCACACCTGCTTCAATGTCTTTCTTGGAAGCTACTGCACTCTGGCAGTGCGGATATCTGGTAACTACTACGATTCCACCTGCACGCACACCGTAATGTGACTGATTCATGCTGGAAGCATCTGTACCACCCTGATCGATCACTTCTCTCTGATATGGAATATTATTCTCCTCACAGCACTTGTACATTGCCTCTACTACATCTTCATCACATACAACTGACGGGTCGCAAATCTTAACGCCGATTCCACCGTCCACTTCGTTGCTTCCCTCCAGATCACACGGATAATCATGTGCAGGTGAAATATCTACTGCGATTCCGATATCCGGCTGAATTCTCTCTGCTGCTGTCTTTGATCCGCGGCATCCTAATTCTTCCTGTACGCAGAATACATAATAGATATCATTCGGATAAGTTCCGTCATTCTCTTTTAATGCTTCCAGAAGCTGATAACATCCGATTCTATTATCAAGGCTCTTAGAACATACACGGTCATTATGAAGTTCTAAATACTCTCCTCTGTATCCGCACGGATCACCAAGATTTACATATTTCAGTGCATCTTCTTTAGAAGTAGCTCCGATATCAATGTAAAGCTTGCCTGCTTTATTGGCAGCTTCTTCGATCGGTCCCATGCAGCTTACCACACCAATGGTTCCGTTCTTAAACTGTACTCTGCTGTTGTATGCAGATCCTGTCCAGTTCCATCCAAGATTGCAGACACGTAATCTTCCGTCTGCTTCAATTGTTTTAACCATAAATCCAATCTCATCCATATGAGCTGCATACATAATTTTCTTAGAATCCGGTCCGCCTGTACCATTCTTCTTCACGATCAGGTTTCCCATTGCATCTGTAAGCATCTCGTCTGCATAAGGCGCAGCCTCTTTCTCAATATATCTGCGTACCTCTTTCTCATAACCTGATACGCCCCAGAGCTGTGTAAGCTCTTTTAACAATTTCTCATCTCTCATCTGATCACCCCGGTTGTCTTATTTTGTTAGTTCATTTTATGCTATATTCTTGTCCGCCTTAACGCGTTGTCCCGTTAAAGTTTTAAATTACTGTTAGTTTAGCACTTTTGAAGATTTTTTGCAATATACATTTTGCATTTTGCAAAATATAAAATTCTTGACTTTTGTGCCTTTCATCTATATCATTACAAATAATATGATGTTAGGGTCAAAAGGTATTTTAGCCCTAACCTGATATCTATGAATTTCATTGCTGCAGGCAATCCGGAATGATTCTGGCATTATTTTTAATCTACTATATTATAAGGAGTCTATTATGGCATTAAATAAATCAACCTTATCCGAACAGATCTATCAGATTCTCCGTTCTGACATCCTGCATCAGAGAATCCCATTAGGTGAAAAATTAACCCTCAAGAATCTCCAGGCGCAGTTTGAAGTCAGCTCCACTCCCATCCGTGAAGCACTTACCCGTCTGACGGAAGACGGCCTGGTACGTTATTATTCTAATATCGGAGTAAATGTAATTGAATTATCAAAACAGGATCTGACAGAGCTCTATCAGTTCATGGGAGATTTGGACCGACTTGCAATCCTTTACAGTGGAAATTCTCCTGAACATGAGCAGATCTGTAAAATATTAGAAGATAACATCCGCCACACCCTGGCACTGGAAGAAAAAGCCAACCAGGCGCCTCTTTCCAAAGAAGAAACCGAGAAATGGATCAGTTATTCAGACCATTTTCATTTGATTTTCTATGACTATTGTGCAAACAGTCGTCTGACCCTGGCAGCTGAGAAACTTCGCAGTCAGCTTACGATCTTTTCCAATTTATATGAAACGCAGACTGAACCACAACATAATATCGGGCAGATGCATAAGCAGATTTTCGAAGCATATAAGAATGGAGAAATTGCCAAAGCCGGTGATCTGATGAAACAGCATCTGGAGGATTCCCTGCAGTATGCGCTGTCCTGCCTGTAAAGTACAAAATATATTTTCAATTAAAATACTGTATCTCCCATGTTTTATAATATTCATGCGATATACAGTATTTTTATGTTATAAGAAATTACTTTATAATATTCTTACTATGATATAAAAATCTCTCCGGGCAGGATTCTTTTTTATTACAAATATTATGCTATTCGTAATTTTTGATATTCAAAATATATTGACTTTTCTTTTTCACCTTGCTATATTTTTCTTGGTTATCTATTGAATCGGGCAAAGTCTCTTTGTTCCGGACAATGTACCGATCGCTTATTCATTAATATCAGAGGGGAAAATTATTATGAATTCAGTCAGAAAAATATATTGCAGGGCTTTTCAGAAAGCTTTTCATATTGCTATTCCATTTTTACCATACCGTAAACCTAAAATCGCAGGAAGTGTCAAAGAACTTCCGGAAATCATTATGCGTCACAAATGTACACATGTACTGATCATTACAGATGCAGGAATCGCCAGCCTCGGACTCACCAGACGTCTGGAAAAAACATTAAAAGAAGCAGGAATTCCTTATACCATGTATGACAAAACAGTTGCCAACCCTACTACTGTAAATGTTCAGGAGGCACTGAATCTCTATCACGAAAACGGCTGTGATGCCATTATTGGTTTCGGCGGAGGTTCCAGTATGGACTGTGCCAAAGCTGTGGGCGCACGCGCAGTAAAACCAAACCAGTCTCTGGCCCAGATGAAAGGAATCCTGAAAATACATAAAAAGCTTCCACTTCTTATGGCAGTTCCTACTACTGCCGGTACGGGAAGTGAGACTACTCTCGCAGCTGTTATCACTGATGCAGACACCAGATATAAATATGCGATCAACGACTTTCCGCTGATTCCCCGTTACGCAGTGCTCGACCCAAAAGTTACGTTAAGCCTTCCTCCTTTTATCACTGCAACCACAGGCATGGATGCCCTGACTCATGCAGTCGAAGCATATATCGGAAACTCCACCACCATTGACACACGTAAGGACGCTTTAAAAGCAGTGAAGCTGATCTTCGAAAATATTTACACCGCATATGACCATGGCGATAATATTCAGGCAAGACGAAATATGCTTCACGCCTCTTTCTATGCAGGCTGCGCTTTTACCAAATCTTATGTAGGATACGTACATGCAGTTGCACATTCACTTGGAGGAGAATATAATGTTCCTCATGGACTTGCCAATGCGATCCTGCTGCCAATGGTACTTCGCGAATATGGAAGCTGTATTGATAAGAAACTCCATAATCTGGCTGTTGCTGCAGGACTTGCGGATAAAAGCACACCGGATCATGAAGCAGCAGAACTTTTTATCCAGGCAATTGAAGAAATGAAAGAGAAATTTGGAATTGGAAATACTGTAAAAGAAATCCAGGAAACAGATATTCCGAAACTGGCACACTACGCAGATAAAGAAGCGAATCCATTATATCCTGTACCGAAACTGATGGATGCCTCTGAACTTGAAAAGTTTTATTATATGCTGATCCCTGAAGTTCAGGAATAAGCTACAACCGTTCCATACTTTCATTGCAACTTATCCTATTTTATACAAGTAGATAACATCATTCACTTTGCTAATAACTCATAACCCAATAACTGATATGCAGTTTTTAAATCGTACATCCTACAAGGAGAGTTTTATATAATGACAGAAACAGAAATCAAAGAAATCGTACAGAAACAGCGCAGCTATTTCTATACAGGTGCAACATTACCGGTAGAAAAAAGACTGGAAGCTTTAAAAAAATTAAAAGTCTGTATTCAGAAATACGAACCGCTTATTAACAAAGCACTGAAACGTGATCTGGGAAAAAGTAACTTTGAATCTTATATGTGCGAGGTAGGCCTTGTACTCTCAGAACTTAGCTACATGATCCGCCACACCCCATCTTACGCAAAAGAAAAAACTGTACTGACACCAATTGCACAGTTCGCATCCAGAAGTTATAAGAAGCCGTCTCCCTACGGTGTGGTTCTTGTTATGAGCCCATGGAATTATCCTTTCCTGCTCACAATTGATCCGTTGGTAGATGCCATTGCTGCCGGAAATACAGTTGTGCTGAAACCAAGTGCATACTCACCAAATACAAGCCGTGTGATCGAATCCATCATTGATGAATGTTTCGATCCACATTATGTAGCAGTAGTTAATGGCGGACGTGCAGAGAACACCTCACTGCTTAATGAACATTTTGACTACATCTTCTTCACCGGAAGCCAGCACGTAGGCCGTGAAGTGATGGCAAAAGCTTCCGCACATCTGACTCCTGTCACTCTTGAACTTGGCGGAAAAAGCCCATGTATCGTAGAGAAAAGTGCAAACCTGAAACTGGCCGCCAGACGAATCGTATTTGGAAAATATCTCAACTGTGGACAGACCTGTGTTGCACCGGATTATATCTACTGTGACAAAGAGATCAAAGACGAACTGATCCGTCAGATTCAGAAACAGATCAAAAAACAGTTTGGTTCTACACCTCTGAATAATAAAAATTATGGAAAGATCATTAATGAAAAACACTTCACCCGTATCCATAACCTGATTGATCCGAATAAAGTAGTATGCGGCGGCGACTGTAATCCAGGCACTCTGCAGATTTCACCTACTGTAATGAATAACGTTACTTTCCAGGATGCTGTCATGCAGGAAGAAATTTTCGGTCCGGTGCTTCCTGTACTGACCTATGATTCACTGGATGAAGCCATTGTGACCATTAATTCCATGGCACATCCACTGGCATTATATATCTTTACATCCAGCAAAGAAATCGCTGAAAAAGTAACCTCTCACTGTGGTTTCGGCGGTGGCTGCGTGAATGACACCATCATCCACCTGGCTACCAGCGAAATGGGCTTTGGAGGCTTTGGAGAAAGCGGTATGGGCTCCTATCATGGAAAAGATGGTTTCAATACTTTCTCTCATTACAAGAGTATTGTAGACAAAAAAACATGGCTGGACCTCCCAATGAGATACCAGCCATATAGAAAAATTTATGAAAAACTGCTTAGAAAGTTCCTGAAATAGGGAACTTTCTTTTATGCTAAAAGCATTTACCACTATTAGTCAAGCGGATATTCGCAATCCGCTTCGCTATTTGGTTAAATTTATCTTCTTAATCAAGTTAAAACGTTCTTTTGTACTTTATTAATTATACAGCATCTTTATATACTCTCTGAATGTGCATCGCCAAATATCCAATTTCCGTTTCATCCAGCTTATGTCCGATACAACTTTCCAGATTCTTACAGATATCAGCGGCAATTTCATAAGCCTGAGGATACTGATCCAGCATATATTCATTCATATCCAGGTTCAGTTTCTCTCCTGTTGACGCACGCGCTACCATATATTTCATATGGTTCATCAGACGATTATAAGACAGTGACAACACATCAATCGGCTTGCCCGTTGCTTTCTCGATCATGTCAATACACTCTCTCACTGCTCTTGCGGTCTGCATGGCAACAGATACTTTCTCATCACCGATCGCAGAATGAATATGCAGTGCCACATACCCCACCTCATGATCATCAATCTCTATCTGAAGTCTCTCTTTCAGGATTGTTTTCAGTGTTTCCGCAACTTTAAATTCACTGTAGAAAAGGACCTTGATGTCTTCAGTCAGTGGATTGCTTATCTGCTCATTTCTGCGGATTCTGGCAGCTGCAAACGAAATGTGGTCTGCAAGCGGAAAGAGAATTCCCCTGTCTATAGAATCACCAAATACCTTTTGCGCCTCTGTCAGAATCGCATCTGCAATCTCCAGGTATTCCGGCGCAATTCCCTTTACCAGTTCTTTTGCAGATCCACGCTCCGTCTCCTGTGCCAGGCGGTACATGGTACATTCCTGTGGTTTCTCAAAACGCTGGCTGACCTTTTTTCCAAATCCAACACCCTTGCCAAGAATCACGTATTCCTGGTTTTCGTTCATATCAATGGCTATTACGCCGTTGTTGTTTAATACTTTGCTCACTCTGTACATCTTTGTTGTAATCCCCTCTATAAGAATTATTGCCATGTCAAGCGAATAAAATCATCCGCATCTGCTAATTGTCCAATTCGGTTAAAACCATAACTTCTAATTACCTCATGGATTAATTCAATTTAGTCATTTTGAAGTGAAATGACTAAATTAAAACCAAAATGACTAAATTGAATTTCCATCTTCTATCTCATCAATAATTAATTTCCTAATATTTTTCTCAAAAATCCCATATCCGGGCGATCAGGATTTTCAAAAAATACATCTATTTTCCCAGACTCCGCTGAACGATCCTCGAACGCCGGAAAAATGAATCCGCATTTCGGACTTCCTGCATTGTAATCATTATCTACCGCAGCTACTACACATACCAGAAAGCTGTAAACTTCTTCAGATTCCCACTGTTCACTCTGATCTGATCCTTTCTTTGGGATATCGTATATTCCGTGATAAATGTATATCCCAAATTCATGTCCATGCAAATGATTTGCCCTATTCGGTGCATCCTCTGTTCCGCAGATTCCCTCTGCAAGCTGTTCGCAGAGAGTCTGTACCAGCAGATCATCCTTTAATCCATACTGGGATAATGCCATCAGAAGCTTATGAATACTGTCATATGCCATATCTCCTGCCGGGAACTTGTAGCATTTTAACTGTTCATTGGTTTTCGAAAACGGAATTGTCTTCGCCAGATCCAGATTTACCTGCTGATCATGCTTTCCCATATTTTTAAAATTCACATTAAACGTATTATCTATAAATCCATCTTCATCTATGTATGCACCTGCTGCACGCATAAAACAATTTCTGGATAATGTCATTCTGCGGGTTAATTCCAACATGTCATTTCTGTTGATCCTTATACAATTTTTACTCATCAAAATGATTCCATCCTCCAAATATCCCTGGGCGGCTATAACTGCTCCTTTTCTTTATCTGGTATCTATTTGATGAATATATATTCACAATTTATCTTTTGAATTATTGAAATATATAAATCATTTATATTCATTGCTGCCCATATTTAAATAATTTCTTTAAAATTTATTTTAGCTAATTCAAGTGTATCATATTTTTGTTTAAAATCCTACCTGCCATACAAATTTGTTTTATTTTCCTTCTTAAAATCAAACGTCACTTTTCTTATTCCTCTCTGTATTTTTCTGTAAGTTCTGAAGCAATCTGAAATAATTTCTTCCTTATCGACTCTGGTTCCAGAACTGTAAGGAAGTTCCGTAAAGCTTTCTCTTCCATACGCCTCAATCAAATGCCACTTCATTGATGCGTCAAAAACAGCTTTTATCTTATTCTAATTTTTCTTACACTGTTTGGTATATACATATTTTAACATATATAATTGTTTTTGTGCAAACATTTGTTCTATATCTTTATAAAAGATTGTGCATCCATCCGAAATATGGTATGCTAAGTAAAATCGGGAGGCGATAGAATATGAAATATAATCTTCCAGACAGAGTTTTAAGAGATATTACTCGTTTTGCCAAAATGCATTCCATCACAAAAGTTATCCTCTTCGGTTCACGGGCACGGGGTACTAATACGGAGCGAAGCGATATAGATATCGCCGCATATGGTGGAGATTTTGATTCTTTTTACTGGGACATTAAGGAAAATGTACATTCTCTTTTAATGTTCGATGTTATTGAGGCGGATGCTGGAATTTCAGGAGAATTAGAAGAAGAAATCAGAAAGGATGGTGTCGTTATTTATGAAAAAGCTTGATAATTTTTCAAACTGCCTTGCTGTACTGAAAAGTGCAGATTTTAAATTTGCAGATAGTAATGAAATATACCGGACAGGTGTAATCGGACAATTTAACCTGACTTTTGAACTTGCATGGAAGGCTTTACAGGAAATACTGAAAATGCATAGTGTAGAAGGGGCAGCTACAGGTTCGCCCAGGGAAATTTTACAGCTTGGCTATAAAGTTGGTTTTATAAGTGATTCAACCGTATGGCTGCTTATGTTAAAGAAACGTAATACATCTGTTCATATCTATAACGAAGATGAAATTGATGAAATGCTTCTTCTTATACGTGACAGTTTCCTCCCTGCTTTTATTCTTCTTGAAGAAACCCTAAGAAAAAAACTTGAAGAGGCAGAAAACGACTGGTCTGAACTTTAATTCGTTCATGCCCAACCATCAGTAAAAAATAATAGCAAATAAAACCAATTGCAATTCCATTTAGTCAAGCGGATATTTGCAATCCGCTTCGCTACTTGCTTGATTTGGTTAAAAAGAACAGTCAGATATTCATTGATATGCTCTCCCCATATAGAACTTTTATATTTCATTGTCCTATATAAGGGTAGCATATCATTTGATTATCCAACTGTTCTTTTATTTTGATATTTCTATCCTATAATATTATTCCAGTGTCTCTACCGCAAACAACGGTTCACCAGCCTTAATCTCGCCGTTTGCAAGAAGTCTGATTCTCTGATTATCTTCCGGTTCTGTGTCAAGGATTGGAGAGGTAAGGGATGGGGCATTCGCAGATAAAAACTCTAAGTCGAGTTTCATCATCGGCTCGCCTTTTTTCACTTTCTGGCCTTCTGTTACCAGGATTTCGAAGCCTTTTCCTTCCAGTTTTACAGTATCAATTCCCATGTGAAGAAGCATCGGAATGCCGGAATCTGTCTGGAAACCAATAGCGTGTTTTGTGTCGAAAATGAACTCAACTTCGCCATCTGCAGGTGCGTATACGGTGTCTTCTGTTGGAGTTACGACTGCGCCGTCGCCCATCATTTTTCCTGCAAATCCTTCGTCCGGTGCAGTAGAAAGATCTGCTGCGATTCCATCTACCGGGCTGTAAATAATGGCTGTTTTTCTGATCTTTTCTTCTTTTACAGGTACTGAGGTCTGTGCTGCATTGTCTACATTTTCAGTTCCTGTGCTCTGATCCTGCGCTGTCGCACTGTTCTGTCCATTTGCGTTTCCTGCTGCATTATTTCCAGTTTCTGCTACACTATTGTTCTGTATTTCCAGTGCATCTTCCGCAAATTCATTCGGAGCAGCCTCCAGATATTCTTCCAGTTTTGCTTTGATAACAGTTACATGCGGACCATAAATAACCTGTACGCCCTGTCCTTTTTTCACGATTCCTCTGGAATCTGTCTGCTTCAGAAGTTCATCACGAACTCTGTCCGGCTCCGCAACAGTGATACGAAGTCTTGTTGCACAGCAGTCAACATCTACAATATTTTTCTTACCACCAAGGCCTCTGGTGATCAGTTCACTTACCGGATCATTAGATGTTACTGCAGCTGCACCTGCTGCCTTTCCGCCTTCTTTTCTTGCATTCACATCTGCTTTTGTATAAAGCTTTGTCTCTGTATCGTCATCTTCACGTCCCGGAGTCTTGAAATCAAATTTTTTGATCATGAATGTAAAGATCACATAGTACAAAATAAAATAAATAATACCAACCGGGATGATTCTCAGCCAGCTTGTCTTTGCATTTCCCTGCAGAATACCAAACAGAAACAGGTCAAGGAAACCGCCTGAGAAAGTAAGTCCTACTGCAATATTCAGGATATGTGCGATCATATAAGCCGCACCTGCCAGGATTACCTGCACTACAAACAGTGCCGGAGCTACAAACAGGAATGAGAATTCCAGCGGCTCTGTAATACCTGTAAACATACATGCCAGAGCTGCGGAAAGAAGAAGTCCGCCTGCTGCTTTTTTCTTCTCAGGTTTTGCACAGCGGTACATAGCCAGCGCCGCACCCGGAAGACCGAAAATCATAAAGATAAATTCACCGGAGAAATATCTGGTTGCATCTGCACTGAAATGTGCTACATTTGCAGAGTCAGCAAGCTGCGCAAAGAAGATATTCTGTCCGCCCTGTACCATCTGCCCCGCAACTTCCATAGTTCCACCGACTGCTGTCTGCCAGAATGGCATATAAAATACATGATGAAGACCAAATGGAATCAGCGCACG